>DGPZ01000061.1 GCA_002390675.1 Deltaproteobacteria bacterium UBA4427 | reverse complement strand
CATGTAGCGGACGTAGTGGACGAGCTTCTTGCGCCTGCAGAGCCGATCCATGCGCTGGTCGAGGGGCGTTAGGTAGAGCGCCCCGAGCAGAGGCGAGAGCCCGCCGCTCGACTCCACTTTTGGGGTGAAGCCGAGAAAAGGTTTACCGATCGGTTTAACTTGTCCCACTTGCGCCCAATGGCCGACTGTTTCAGCCTTGCTGCGAGCATTCGAAACCGCGGCCCTTCAGGCACATAGCGTCTAACCGACGAGCAGAGGAAACACTCATGCACGCCTTTCTCACCCATATGCGCGCCAAGCCCGGACAACGCGAAGAAGTCATCCGTCTCACGACAGTGATGCTTGAGAAGACGCAGTCCGAGGATGGAATCCCTGTCTACGTGTTCTCGACCTCGGCGGAGAGCCCAGACGATTTCTACTTCTACGACATCTACGAGTCGGAGGAGGCGCGCAAGGCACACGAGTCGAGCGATGAGTTCAAGGCGACGATGCCGGCGCTCATGAAGGTGGCGGACTTTGTCGGTGTGACGACCCTTAACCCCTACGGGCCCATGAAGATCACGCCGCCGTCAAAGAGATAGAAGGCTCGGGGAAAATATCACGTTAGGCCGGAGGTGTTTCCTAGAGAACGAAATCCGCGAGCCAGCTTTCGAGCGAAACGTGGAAGCCGGAAGCGTTCTTGTGCCCGCCGCCGCCGTAGGTCATAGCGACCTTCGAGATATCGAGGTCTCCGATCGAGTAGATCGTGGCGTAGAGCTCGGCGCCTTCGACGCGATAGACGAGTCCCCATTCCTGTCCAAATGCGGCACGTTTGGCGAGCTCATGACCGATCTGGGCGCGGTTGGTTGAGGCGTTGACGGCTTCGATGCGTTGGGTGCCGAGGGCGACCGGACGGGCGTGATCGAGTCGCCTCGCGACTTCCATGCGGTTCGATCGAAGGATCGGTTCGCCTTCGTCCGCGAGCTTTGAAATGGGATCCGAAGCGAGCCGATCCCAGACCTCGAACTCACGCGGGTAGGAAGCGATCGCGGCATTGATCGCATCGGACTGCGGCAGGGCCCAGTTCCAGAGGTCTTGATCCTCGACGTAACGAAGCAAGTCTGGGGTGTCATTCTCGGGATGAAAATACTGCCAAGCAAGTACTGAACCCGAATGACCGAGGTCGAAGTGAAGGAGGTGTCCTTCTTCTTCGAGTTCGTTCACATAACTCGAATCACTCGCGAGTCGATCTCGAGCGGTGACATGATGATCGAGAACGACGACCTGTGAGGCGACATCCGCGAGCTCTCTCAGTTCATCCCGCCCGGGCGCGATGTCGACGAAGGCCACAAGGGCGTTCTCGCAGTCCCCCATGCGAACGCGGTCTTCATGACCCCGTGCGACGTACCAAGCGTCCTCGCCCCAGGCCTTTCGAACTGACCAAGCCGCACCAAATCCGTCGGGACAGCCGGAGTGATAGAAGCAGAGTTTCTTCAAAGGGTCTGGATCCGCTTCAAGTGAGATTCCTGTTTTAGGCAAATACGCATAGGTAGGGACATCAGTTTCGAGGTCACGGGGATGAGGTTTATTGACGCCTATCGGTCGAAGTTAGATCCCGGTGTGTCAGCGCTACGACACATCGGCTGGCATCGGTACCGATGGCAAAGCAGAAGAATTCTCAGACGGCCCCGAAATCCGAGCGCCCGAAGTGTAGCGGCAGACGAGCCGCTCGTGTAACGCAGTACCAAAACCGCAAATTCCCCCATCCATCGAGGGATCTGGGCGGGTTCGGCTGACGTGGGGTGCAGTGCTGCGGTAGCCTCCCGCCTCCTTCGGAGACGCCGATGTTCCACCCCTCAGAACGCATCGCGATCGCAACCCTCGACCGCCCGGCCTCATCCACGGACTGGCTCCGTGTCGTCGAGGGGCTGCACGCCGAGCCCGGTTTTTGGTGGCTGGACAGCGCCCTCGAAGACGGCCGTCTCGGGCGGCGTTCTTTTGCCGGTGCCGATCCCTATCTGCGATTAACGGCACGCGACGGCGAAGTTGAAATCGACGTCCGGCGCACTGTGCGCAAGGGGCTCGATCGAGGCTTCCATCGTTTCGAAGCGGACCCGGTCGAGACCACTCGGTCGCTGCTGCCTCGTGCGGATTCGCTCGTGTATTCGACACGAACCTCGAGTGCTTCAGGCAATCGTCGCTGGCATGAGGTTGCCGGCTTGTCTGCAGGGCTGGACCTCCCCTTTCTCGGTGGGGCGGTTGGGTATGTCGGGTACGAGCTCGGGGGAACTTTTGAGAAGCGGATCCGGCACGAGAATGAAGACGATCTGGGAATGCCCGATCTCGCTCTTTCCTTCGTCGACCGGGTTCTAGCTTACGACCATGAAGAGGATCGGCTCTGGGTTGTTGGGCTTGGATTCGGAAGTGGGCATTCTACGAGTGACGAAGGCCCACGGGCAGCAGCCGTTGCTAGGTCCCGCCATGCCGTCGACGAGCTGGCGCGGCAAGTCGAGTGGATTCTCGCGGAGGGGCCGCGCGGGGTAGGGCGCAAGACCCAGGATGCACAAGCCTCTGTCGTTACAAAGGCCGCGGAGCGGTCGGGAGCTCAGTCGCGGCTTGACCCCGAGGTGGAGTCGACAGTCGATCCGAGCGCCTATGTTAAAGCCGTTGACGTTGTGCTCGAGGAAATTGCTCAGGGAAACGTCTATCAGGCGAATTTCAGTCAGCGTCTAAAAGTGCCTTTGCCGTCGGATCCTTGGTCGCTGTACGGCTCTCTCCGCAAGCATAACGCTGCCCCCTTCGGTGCTTATCTGTCTCTTCCGGATGCTGCGATCCTGTCGAGCTCGCCCGAGCGTTTTATTCGCGTGGATGAATCGCGACGAATCGAAAGTCGGCCGATCAAGGGCACTCGGCCGCGAGGCGCAGACGAAGTTGAGGATGCACGCCTAGCAAGAGAGCTTGGGACTTCGATTAAGGATCGTGCCGAGAACCTAATGATCGTGGATTTAGTTCGGAATGATCTAGGCCGCGTGTGCGTACCCGGAACGATCACGGTTCCGGAGCTCATGAAAATCGAATCCTATGCCGCGGTCTTTCAGATGGTTTCGACTGTGACAGGCGAATTGGCGACGGGACGCGATGCCTTCGATTTATTGCGAGCATCTTTTCCGCCGGGCTCCATGACGGGTGCACCCAAGCTGGCGGCGATCGAATTGATTGAGCAACTCGAGTCTGTTCGACGCGGCGTCTACGCCGGGGCTCTCGGGTATTTCGATGTGCGCGGGGGGCTCGATCTGTCCGTCGTGATTCGAACGATCGTTTGCAAAGACGGCCACGCCCACCTCCACGTGGGGGGTGGCATTGTCGCCGACTCGAGCCCCGAAGCGGAATACCTGGAGTCCCTCGACAAGGCAAAGGCCCCGCTCGCAGCGCTGTCTGAAGCGCGGACCGGAGCGTCGGAGTCTTGAGGAGTCGTCCGGGTGAGCGAATTTACGTCGACATCGATGACGTGCTTGCTTGCACGATAGAAGGACTCGTCGCGCTGCTTGAGGAGACCCACGGCCGAAGCGTCGATGTCGAAGACGTTCTCTATTTCGATCTCGAGAAGTCCTTTGGGCTGAGCGATTCCGAAATTGGCCCGTTCATGGATCGTGCGCACAGAGATGATCAGCTAGAAGCTATCGTGCCAACTCCCGGCGCCGCTCTGGTGCTCTCGCATTGGGCTTCGCTCGGGCGAGATGTTCACCTGGTGACAGGGCGGCCGCCTACGACTAACGCGGCGTCGAAGCGCTGGCTTTTACACCATGGGATCGAGCACGAAGCGCTTCACCATCTCGATAAGTGGAGCCGGCCGAGCTGGAATGAGACAGGCTTGCAGGTGCTCCGCTTTGAGGATCTTCACGAGTATCAGTTCGCGTTTGCGGTCGAAGACAGCCTCGAAACGGCGATCCGGCTAGTGGAAGATTACGATATACAGGTGGCCCTGATGGATCGTCCGTGGAACCGGGATTTGGAGTCCGTCACGCCGGCGACGCGTTCTCGGCTGGTGCGCTGCGACGGTTGGGGCGCAGTGTCCACATTTTTTGACGAGCGCATCTAGCCGGCTGAACTCGCCTCTTTGGACTCGGCTTCGCGGACTAACGTGGCGAGCGCCGAATTGATGGGCGTTTTAAAGCCGGCTTCTTCTGCTAGCTGCTCGACGGCGCCGCAGAGCGCTTCGATCTCGGTTTGTCGCCCCGCACGTAAATCTTGCAGCATGGAGGACTCGTGCGCCGCGGTCGGAGGAATGAGTTCCGCATGGAATTTTTCGAGATACGACGCCGCATCTTGCCAAGGTAATGAAACCCCACGCGCAGCAAGCACTCCAAAGATTTCATGAATCACGGATTCGACGATCGCTCGCGTGCCTGATTCCGTCGTGAGCTCGCCGTAGCGTCGATTCGTCAGGGCGCCTAACGGATTGAGTGCACAGTTGTAGAGCATCTTTGACCACACAACGCTCAGCATGTCGTGCTCGATCTCCGCCGGAACCCCACCATTTGAGATGCGCAACGCCAGGGGCGCGAGGACACTTTCGTCAACGCCAAAGACACTCCCTAGCGAGATCGCAGCAGCATGCGCTGTGATCTCGACGTTCGCGAGGCTGCGGCGATGAAAGCCAGTGATGATGCTGGCGCGAAAGAGTCGGTCGTTTGCCCAGTGACTGAGGAAGGGCGTTTCGTTGCCCCAGCCATTTTGGCAGAGCAGCAGCTTCATACCGAGCGGCAGTTTAGTCGACAGAGGTGCGAGGGAAGCGGCTAGGTCCTTGGTGGCACACGTCTTCGTACAGATCATCAGGAAGTCCGGCGCGAAATCGATTAATGCCTCGGGCTTGTGGTCGATCATGAGTTGATCTGCAGCGACGTGATGCTCTCCAAAGATGCCAGAGCGACGAATGCCTTCGCGAGCTATCTCCGCTCGTGTCGCGGGGTCGCGGCCGAGCAGAAGCAAACGCTCCCCCGGTTTAGCGAGAGTGCTCGCGAGTCCAAGGCCGACCGCGCCGGCTCCCCAGATCGCAATTCGCAAAGAAGTTCACTCCTATCTATCTGATCCCGGGTGGTCACCCGATTGAAGGTACGCGTCACAGTGGGTTGTCGAGCTATTCTTGCACGACTTGGGGTCGATGGGGAGAGACGGAAGGATGATGGGCGCTCAACAAAGTGGTTGGGAATGGGCGAGGGGGAGGTTCTTCTTGTGACGCCGACGCAGTGGGCGTCTGCTAAGACCCTCGGCGCGGCTGGGCGTTTTGCTGACGAAGGGAAAACGGTGGAGGCCCGCGCTGCGTTGGTTCAGGTGCAATTTGCGCCCTCGCTTTCGGGTTATGCAGATCTGGTCCGAATTCGAATCCTTATGACCAGACACGTTCCTATGTGAAGCGCATGCTGCGAAGCCTGCACGTCTGCAAAAGTTTCTATCGCTGAACGCGAGACTCCACCCCAAATGGGAGGCGTCCAAATGTAGAGCCCTATGCGGGGTGACCGCCTTGAGATGCATCTTACTGTGCGCGCCTGCAAGTCGATTGACGGGATGGAAGGCGCTCGCCGGGCCGTCTAGGATTCGAAGCGAACCCGTTTGAATCGAGGAGCCGCCCATGTCCGATCTCACCTATGAAGAAGCCGCCCAGAAGATCACTGGTCCCGGCAGTCCCTTCGAACTCGCCGTTGAAAATGTCGGCAGCTTCTCGATGCCCGTGTTCAAGAATCGCTTTCATTCGCTGCGCGAGGTGCTTAAGAAGTCCGTCGACTTCGGGGAAGCGGAGTTGGCGGTTTGGGATACTGGGGAGCGATGGACCTTCACGGAACATGAACGCCTCGTCGCCAGTATTGCTGCGGCTATGGCTGAGAAACATGGGATCGGCCCCGGCAGCCGTGTTGCGATTCTGGCTTCTAATTCTCCGGAATGGGTCCTGGCTGCATGGGCGACGATCGTGTTAGGCGGAAGTCTGGTTGCCATGAACGGTTGGTGGCAAAAAGACGAAATTCGCTACGGCCTTGAATTGGCAGACCCTGATCTCCTCTTTGTCGATCGGGCCCGGCTCGCACGGCTAGAAGGCGAAGAGATCGGAATAGAAAGCGTTGTCTTCGAGGACGCTTTTTCTTCGTACCGTGATTTCGATCGAGAGGCCGCACTACCGACCGCGCCGATTGAAGAGGATGACCTCGCCGCGATCATGTTCACGAGTGGTACGACAGGCCGTCCGAAGGGCAGCATGGTCTCTCATCGCAACTTCATCGCCTTTCTTCAGATCAACTTCTGCAATGGCGGCCTGAAATATCTGATGAATCCCCCGACGCCGGATCAGGCGGCGCTTCCCCCCTTAGTCGGGATTACTTCGAGTCCGCTCTTTCATGTGTCGGGATTTCAGGCCGGCGCGCTGATGGGCCCTGCGACGGGGATGAAGACGGTTTGGACGACGGGACGTTTCGACCCGGACAAGATCATGCGCCTCACTCTTGAGGAAGGCGTCACGCGATGGGGCGGGATCACGACGCAGCTGTGGCGACTCATAGAACATCCGGAGTTCGATCCCGAGAAGTTTCGCCAAATTCGTTCGATGGGTGGTGGGGGCTCCGCCTTCTCGCCGGATCTCCAGCGATCGCTTCGTGAAAAGCTCCCGCAGGCCGTGACAGATTTTAATGTGGGCTATGGCCTAACAGAGTGCGCAGGCCTCGCGACAATGGCTTTAGGACCAGTGTTAGCCGAGCATCCGGATACAGCGGGTCGCGTCCTTCCTGGAAATGATGTTGCTATTTTTGATGACGAAGGAAAACCACTACCCGATGGCGTGGATGGGAATATCTGCGTGCGGGGTCCGAACGTGATGCTCGGCTATTGGCG
>DGPZ01000162.1 GCA_002390675.1 Deltaproteobacteria bacterium UBA4427 | reverse complement strand
GACGCACGCGCGCTCGTGGTCGGGTCGAAGAACTTCACCGAGGGTGTCGTGCTAGGCGAGTTGGTACGCGCCCTCGCATCAACGGGAAGCCCCGCCGAACATCGCCAGGCGCTCGGCGGGACGCGCCTCGTCTTCAATGCGTTGGTGTCGGGTGAGATCGACATCTACGCCGAATACACAGGAACGCTCACGCAGGAGATTCTCGCGCAGCAACAGCCGGAGTCGCGGGAGGAGATCCGCGAGATCCTCGCCGAATCGGGACTCCGCATGAGCGAGTCACTGGGCTTTCGGAACAACTACGCGCTGGGGATGCCCAAGGAATTAGCAAAGCGCCTCGGCATTCGTCGCTTGTCTGACCTGCGTGCGCATCCGGAGTTAGTCGCCCGCTTCGGGACCGAGTTCATGGAACGCGGCGACGGTTGGCCCGGTCTCAAGCAGCACTACGGCCTACCTCAGCAGGACGTGCTCGGCGTCGAACACGACCTCGCATACCGCGGCATGGCGGCCGGAGACGTCGAACTCACCGACCTCTACACGACCGACGCCGAAATCGCCTACTACGATCTACTCACGCTCGAAGACGATCGTGGCTACTTCCCGCCCTACGAGGCGCTGCTGCTTTACCGCGCCGAACTCGCAAAGACGCACCCGGCAGCGCTGCGGGCCGTGCTGCGGTTGGAAGGCGAGATCGACGAGGGCGAGATGATCGCGATGAACGCGCGCGTCAAGCTTGAGGGCGTGCAGGAGAACGTAGTCGCGGCTGATTTTTTGCGCGAAGAACTGGCCGTCGACGTCGACGCACAAGCGACCCGGCGTATCGACCGACTCTTTCGCAACACCCGAGAGCACCTCGCCCTGGTCGCGAGCTCACTTTCCGCCGCCATTCTGATCGCCATCCCCCTCGGCATTGCGGCAGCGCGGCGGCCCCGCCTTGCCCAGGTGATCCTGGGAGTGGTTGGTGTTGCTCAGACGATCCCGGCGCTTGCGCTGTTAGTCTTCATGATTCCGCTCTTCGGCATCGGCGCCGGCCCGGCGGTGGTCGCGCTCTTCTTATACAGCCTGCTCCCGATCGTGCGAAACACACATACGGGCTTGACCGGGATTCCACTCCCGCTGCGCGAATCGGCTGAGGCCCTTGGCCTGTCGAGCGGCGCACGTCTTCGCCTAATCGAGGCGCCCTTAGCCGCGCCTTCGATTTTAGCTGGAATCAAGACAGCAGCGGTCATCAACGTTGGTGCCGCAACGCTCGGTGCTTTGATCGGGGCAGGAGGCTACGGCCAGCCGATCCTGACGGGCATCAGACTCGACGATACCTCCCTGATCCTCGAGGGCGCCGTGCCGGCCGCCTTGCTCGCGATCGGCGTACAAGGGCTTTTTGAATGGGCGGAGCGGATCGCAATGCCAGCCGGCATCCGGCCACAGGGGCGTGACTAAGCCCTGAACACGTAAACCGTGCGTAGTTTGATGGGCTAGCATCTGCGACCTAGAGCCATATTGGCTCTCACCTTCCTGCATGACACTTGAGTCTTCGTTGAGTCCAATTCGGATTCTCCGGCCTGGTGCAAACAACCAGGCCAAAGGAGTTTCCTTGACGATTTCTTCCTCCGTTCCCCCCGCCCCATCCTTGCTCGCACACGACGCGCGGAAGGACTTGCTGCGGCTTCTCGAGACGGAGCTGATCGGATCGAGTGATCTCGTTCCGCTGACCGACGAGCGCTACCTGGAGACCCACGGCATCTACGAGGGTCGCTCGGATCAGCAGCCGCTGATCATTGATTGGTTCGGAGACTGGTTCGCCGACCGGATCGCAGCGTCCCAACCAAGCAAAGATGGCTTCCGAATTCTGAGCGTCGGATGTGGCAGTGGCATCCTCGACGTCCAGATTGCGACGCGACTGCAGGCGCAGACCCACGACTTGGACTGCGACGTTCACTACGTCGGGGTCGACCCGAACCGGATCGAGTGTGAGACCTTCGAGCAGAATTTCGCGGACGCCGCGCTCGATAAAACACGGGTTGAGGTCGTGAATACGACCTTTGAGGACCTCGAGACGGGGCGTGGCTTCGATGTCATCCACTTCGTCCACAGTCTCTACTACATGCCCGACCCAAAGTCGGCGCTGGAGAAAGCCCGCAAGCTTCTCGCGCCCGGAGGCCGCTTGATCGTCTTCCAAGCGCCCTGCGAAGCGCTGAATGACCTCACCGTGTGTTTCTGGGACAAGCAGTATGAACGCCAGACGCTCTTCGCAGAAGACTTCGTCGAGATCCTCGAGGCCTGGCACTGGGACTACAAACGCGCGCGCGTCGATGCACAGCTCGAAGTCAGCCCGCTGGCTGAGGCGGATTCCAGTATCGGCCTCGCGCTAAAGGATTTCATCGTGCAGATCGACAGCACGCGCCTGTCCGCGCCCGTCCAGGAACTCGTAGATCGCTATTTGCGCCTAGTCTCGGTCGACTCCGTCGAAGAGCGCGGCAAGACGCATATCTCCCACCCGGTCGACGTGTTTGTGATCGGCGGATAGCGATCCTCGACGGGTCCTGTCGCAAGCGGCAAGGCGCAGGCCTTAAGAGTCGCTGGTCTCGCCGCTGGTTTTGTAGATGACGGGGTTGAGCTCGCTTGTGATCGGCGCGCCGGGCGCCACGCCAGGCATGAACTTCTCGAAGTCGCCGCTAATCAGGGTCGGCGAATCGATCAGACGAGCACCGTCCTCGATGTACGTTGTTGCAAGAGCGACGCGCGCCATCGAGCTGCGATTGGGGCCGGCAGTGTGAACGCAGCGAGTGTGGTGGAAGCTCACTTCGCCGAGCTCGAAGGGGCCGTCTTCAACCGCCACACCTCCGTCGCGCATCGCCGTGGCGATCCCGCGATCGTAGGAGTCATCGAACTTGCTGAAGGGCAGGTCGGCGACCCGCCGCCAGCTTTCGATGCCCCGCGCAAAAGCAAGCGGGCCCATCGTCTTAGGCGTTGGCTGCAAAGGGATCCAAACCGTGACCACGTTCTCCGAAGCGATCGGGTAGTGGTGGGCATCGTAGTGCCAAGGCGTGCGGCCACAGCCCGTCAGCTTCGAGAGGGCGTTGTCGTGATAGAGGCGAACCGAATCGACGCCGAGAAGCTCCGCGGCAATGCGGGCGAGTCGGCGACTCAGCACGAAGGCCCGGGCGACTGGATCGATCGTCCACATCATCTCTAGGCTCGGGAAGCGCATGGCCGGCGTGTCGCCCAGCGCCTTTGCGAAGAGCTCGTCGAGCGCGCCGCGTAAGAGCAGCAGGGATGCTGGCGAGCAGACCTGCTTCAGCTTGACGAATCCCTCGCGTCGGAAAAACTCGATGGCCTCGGGCGGCAATGCGTAGGCCGAGTCGTGTTCTTCCATGAGCTCGGGCATAGATGGCGGAGACAGCTCGGGCAAGGGCGGCATCGCGACCTCGGGCTCCGGGCCTTGGCCCTCGTCGTGAGCGAGCGAGAGATACCAATCCCACCACTGCTCATTGTTCGCCGCCCACTTCTCGTCGATGCCGTCGCTGCTGGCGTTCGACTGATTGAGGAAGCTGGATGCGTCGGGTCGTTTGGATGTGTTGGGCATTGGGCGGGCACAGTAAGCCATGGAGTCGGGCCACGCCGCCGCTCGTTTCAAAACGCCTGCTTCAGAGCCTCAGGCTGCGAAGAACTGAGCGGTCGGAACAGCGAGGTTGGCTCCCGAGAGAGGTCTCGCATCTTGCTACGTTTACGGTTCGGGCAGGGCACGCTTGGTCGAAGTTCTCGAAGAGTCCTTCGTTCCGCATGCGGCGGTCGGATGCGGATCCTGTCGGCAATGTTGTCAGAAGCCATTATTGGCGTGCCTGCTCCGGCTTGAGGAGGGCCGGTCGATTACCTCCGGCGATAAGCTGCTATTTTGATCCTGTGAGCGTTGGCGGCGAGGCGTTCTTTCTTGTTCTGCCGCTTTATCGCGGGGGATTCGACCCCAGCGGGCGAGGCCAGGGGCTTGATACAGTCGAGGGTCGATCCGGCAGGAGAACTCGATGGCGCGCCGAAAAGGAACGAAGGGTTTCGCACCATCCCTGCTGGCGGCGGTAGGCTTGGCGGTGGTGGCGGCTATCGGTGTGAAAGTGGCCGTCTTTTTGGTGGTCGCGGGACTGGGGCTCTACTTCTACTGGTCCATGCATTCAGCCCAGCAGCGCCGGGAAAAACTCTGCGGGTACTCGCTCGACGAGATCGATCAGCTCTCGGGGTTAGAATTCGAGGAGTGGGTCACCACGGTGCTCGAAAATGCGGGGATGCCCTCGAAGAACATTCGCCACTCGGGCGATTTTGGCGTCGATGTCGTGACGACCGTGGGCAGCACCCGGGTGGGGATCCAGGCCAAGCGCTATTCGAGTTCCGTGGGCAACAGCGCTGTCCAGGAGGCCCTGGCGGGCAGCGGCTATCACGGCTGCGAACTCGCCGCAGTGGTCACCCAATCCCGGTTTACCTCCGCCGCCCGGGAGCAGGCTTCCCGCGCCCGGGTCCCTGTTCTCCTCGTCGATCGCGAGAACATCCACGACCTAGCGGGTCTGGTGCGGAAATTCGCCGGGGGGTGATTGCCTTGGGGCCGCTAATATCCGGGTGAGCGAATCAAATTGCGCTCGCTTCTGGAGGCTCGCCGAATGTCAGACGAGCGCATCGCACAAGGGCTTCCGCCCGGGCCCGCAAAGCAGAGGCTCCCTCCTAACTACCCAGCACCTTATTCGCCATCGCAGTCTTAACCGACTCGGGAACGAACTTCGCGAGACGACGCATCCATTTTGCGTCCGAGTCGGCGATGTAGAACGCCTTCGGTTTTTCGTCGGTGAGTGCGCGCAGATAGGTCTGCGCCGAGACTTCGGGCTCGATACCCGTCCCCACCATCTTCTCGGTCATGTTAGTCATCGCATCGAGCACGTCTCCGTAGAGTTCTTCGGCCGCCGGCGGAAGTTTTGCGCGAGCTGCTCCGCCGGTCTCATTTGCAGTCAAAGTCATTCGCGATTTGATGTGCCCGGGGTCAACGACGCAGACGTGGATGCCGAAGTGCTTGAGTTCGCCTTGGAGCTGACGCCCGAGCAGCTCGAGGGCGATCTTGGACGCCGGGTAGGTGCTCATAAGCGGCATCGATAGGACCGTCGTACCCGACGTGACAAAGATGATTCGCCCCTTCGCCTTACGCAGCAGTGGCAGGAAAGCCTGGGTGCAATAAATGCTGCCGTAGAGGTTGATGTCGATCGGAGTCGTGAGCTCCTCTTGATCGAGGAATTCGATCGGGCCGCTCGCGCCAACGCCCGCATTGCAGACCAGACCGTCGAGACCGGCGCCATCAAGCTGCTCAGCCACTTGCTTCGAAGCTTCGAAGACCTGCTTGCGGTCGCGGACATCGCA
>DGPZ01000091.1 GCA_002390675.1 Deltaproteobacteria bacterium UBA4427 | reverse complement strand
TCCGCGAACAATCTCGGCTCACTTAAACGGGGCCGTGCAGTGTCGTCCCACGCGCTAGCTTACGGAATATGAAACTTCCCCGTGCCTTAACGACAGCTCTTTCGGCTGCTGCTCTCGTCATCACCGTAGACATGCTGTGGGTGCTCGCCGTAGAAAGGGAGCAACCCCTCGGCTACTTTGCTTTTACTGCAGCTCTCCTAGCGGTCGTGGCTGCGACTACGGGCGCCCTGCTCTCGCGTCTAAAAGATTCATCCGGACCCACAGCGGCCATGATCGCTGCCCTGGGCGCATCGATTCTCTGGGGCACCTCGATCTCTATTTTCGTTGGGCTGATCCTCTTTTACATCCTTCGACGAGTGGAACAGCGCGAGACCGACCCCATCCTGTTAGGCGTTGCGACGGCAACAGGCCTGTGCATGTCCGCTATCTTCGCACCCCGCGTCATCCTTCGGGTGCCGAGCGTCGCCACCCTCCCGGAGACGGTCCGAATTGCGCTCCTCGCGGGGCTCTTGATCAGCATCATTGCGGGGACCGTCCTCATCGCCCAGCGACTGTTCGACGGCCGAGCGACACGACTGATCTCCTCCGTGCTTGCGGCGGGGCTGATTGCATGCGCCGTCGTGCTGCCCATCGTAGGCAACGAAGGGAGCCGATCAAACTACTAACAGCCCAGCCTAACGTCGCCGGGTGTGCCACCGAAGCCTCATGTCCTTCTTATCGTTCTCGACACAGTACGCGCAGACCACCTCACACTCTACGGCTATGAGCGTCCCACCACTCCAAAGCTCGGCGTCTTTGTGACCAACCGACCTAAGGCTATTGTCCACCCTTCGATTTACGCCAATTCTAATTGGACGGTACCTTCACACGCTTCACTTTTTACGGGTCTGGAACCTGCCTCACATGGGGCCCACTTCAGTCCCGGAAACCAATTTTCCTTCGGACTAGGCGACCACCCTACGCTTGCAGAACGGATGCAAGATGCTGGCTATTACACGATCGGCGTTTACGCGAACCCATGGCTATCAAGAGTCTCCGGCATGGACCGCGGGTTCGATGTCTATGGGATGCCGTGGGTTGGGCGTCGACTTCCGATCTTCGGCGAGGCCGCTCGACGAGCGCTACTCCCAGGAGCCTATCCCGGCGTCCACGACCTACTCAAAGGCGACCTGATCGTCGCCGATATCGAACGTGAACTTCGCGCCTGCGGCGACACCCCGTGCTTCGCCTTCGCGAACCTAACCGACGCGCATGGACACTACGTCGCAGACAGTTGCCGCGGAAAATTTGCGAAATGGTCTTTGCGAAACACGGTTACCTCAGTCTCCGTAAACGACTCGCGAGAGCAAACCGACCTCATGATGGCCCGCTATGACGAAGAATTGTGCGAGCTTGACCGGATCCTGACCGAAATGCTTCAAACCCTCGAATCTACAGGGATCCTCGACCACACATGGGTCTTCATCACGTCTGATCACGGCGAGGCTTTTGGCGAGCATGGTTCCGTGGAGCACGGAAGCTCTGCCTACAACGAACAGGTATGGGTTCCCCTGATCGTGTTCCCTCCTACCGGACAATCGATCTCGGCCGACGAGCAACCGGGAAGTCTCATCGACATTACGGCGACCATCGCTGCGATTGGCAGTGCCGAAGAGATCGGCGCTGGTCGGGACCTTAGGCGGCCTGGTGCGACCGGCGCACTCGCCTCGACCACATTTTACGGCGATCCCAGCAAAACCGACTGGACCAACCCGCGGGCAGCCGACCCGGCCCGTGCCGTTGTAGTCGGTAACATGAAGCTAGTTGAACAATCCGGAAGGATAGAACTATTCGACCTCGAGGCTGACCCCACCGAGAATACCGACCTCTCTGCACAGAGGCCTGATCTTGTCGTCCGCCTCGAAAGCCTTCTCCCCAACCTTGCCCTCCACGTCGACACGAGCGTTGACGACCAGGTACTACCGCCCGAAGTTCTAGAGCAGCTCCGAGAGCTCGGATACGGCAGGTAACCGGACCAAATGGGGGAAGTGCGCATGAGTCGACTCATCAAACGCAGCCGCCTTTTTCAAACCGCTGCGAAGTCGTCCCTGGCAACTCCCCGTCTTGGCGCGTCAGCGGCTCCGCCCAGACTCAAACCGGGGGAGATCGCCTCACAGCAAGCGAGCGACGCCTAGAGGGCAACGACGCGCTGGAGGCTGGGCAACGATCTCGTGTTAGTGGGCAATATTCAATGCCCTAGGAGGTCGCGCGGTGATGTCTGCAATATTGATGTCGGAAGGCTGGGTGACGGCGAACAAAACCGCACGGGCTACGTGCCTGGGGTCGTGAACCGCTCGCCGAGCGTGTCCGCAACGTGACGAAGAACCTCGTCGGGCAAGCGCTCGCCCTCTTTCACTTCGGCATCTGAACCTGCCATCTGCAGGATGTCCGCCTTGAATTCGGGGGCAAAGTTACGTGCGAAGTTCGTCGCAATCGCGCCCGGCATAACGTTGGTGACACGAATCGAGTCTTCTTCGAGTTCATTGCGAAGTGTCGCCGAGAGGACGTTCACCGCATGTTTAGTCGCGCCATAGCAGCCCGAATCACTTCGCTGCGAAGCCACCGAAGAAACGTTCACGATTCGGCCCTCAGCTGAACAGCCGCGCATCGCTTTGACCGCGGCCCGGCATCGCCCGGCGACCGCGAGTACGTTGGTCTCGAAGACTTCGCGCCACTGCTCGGGATCCCCATCGAGCAGCTTTCCCGGATATTCGAGACCCGCGTTGTTAATCATGATGTCTAGGCGCCCCGTCGCTTCCATTGCCGCGTCGACGAGCACCTTGACCTGTGAGAGGTCGCGAACGTCGGCGGTGATGACCGATGCACACCCTCCCCGGTCTTCGACCCCCTTCTTCGCCTCTTCCATGGGTCCTGCAGTGCGCCCTGCGAGGAATGCGTGTGCACCCGCAATTAGCGAGCTCCATCGCGATCGCGCGACCGATGCCGCTTGAGGCACCGGTCACCAGTGCGGTCTTTTGATCGAGGGGCTTTACATTTATCACGAGTCAACTCCTTCAGACGGGGGAATCAGCATTGGCTCGATCTTATCGAGGAACTCCTGGCGGTCCGGGCCGCCCATCATGCCCATAATCATTCGAGCATCCTTGCCAACGGGGTTTCGAAGCGGCGTGTCCGTGGTCGCACATTCAAAAATCTTGTCCGCCACTTCCTGCGGATCGGCCGTATCCCCGCCTTGCCTGCTGGCCCCAGCCGAGAAATGCGCTCGGAGCCTCGCGGCGTGGGCCACCAGAGATTCTTCTCCCTGAGACATCTCCTCGTCGTCGACGTTCGAGGGAAAGGCCGTCTGGCGATAGACGCCCGGGGCCACGGACTTAACGCGTATGCCGAGCGGCTTGCACTCCCAGGAGAGCGCTTCCGTAAATCCTTCGGCCGCGTACTTAGCCGCGCAATAGTTACTCTCCGCAGCCAGACCTAGCAGGCCCGCCATCGAGGTGACGTTGATGACACTGCCGTGCCCTTGACGTCGCATATAAGGAAGGACCGCACGGGTCACGCGCATCAGACCAAATACATTCGTCTCGAACATCGAGAGGATCTTCTCGTCACTCGTCTGTTCGAGGAGCGCCCGTCCGCCACGCCCGGCGTTATTCACAAGCACGTCGATATTGCCGAACTGTTGGATCGCCATTTCGACCGCCGCCGTGATGCTCGCAGGATCGGTGACATCGAGTCTTGCGACCACGACGGAGTCGAGCCTTGTGAGTTCCGTCTCGCTTTCAGGCGTTCGCATTGTAGCTACCACGTTCCAACCCTGCTTTTCAAAGGTGAACGCGGCCAAACGGCCAATGCCAGTCGAGCACCCGGTGATTAATACGGTCTTACCTACCATGCTGCGACCTCCTGCATTCTGACAATATTACTTAAAATTGTCGACACAGATAAGCTGACAAAATTTACTGATTGTGTCAATTTTAAAAGGAACGGCCGATTCCGGCCAAGAGAGGCGTGATGAAACTAGGCAGCGCGGTGGAAACGGTTCTAACCGGCTACGGCCTGATCGAGGGGCCGTGCGTGGACGACGATGACGCGCTGTACTTTTGCGATGCCCGGTTGGGTGGCGTGTACCGCCGAACGCCGGACGGCGAAGTCGAAACGGTGGTGCCTCGACGGAAAGGCGTAGGCGGGGTTGTGCTCCATCAAGACGGGGGCATCGTCGTTTCGGGCCGAGACCTTAGTCACGTACACGGGGGGAAGACGCGCACAATCTATAGCGACCCCGACGCACCTCGCTTTAATGATATTTTCACCGACACGAAGGGCCGCATTTACGCCGGAAGCCTTCGCTTCGATCCCTTTGGAAAGCAAGCGGATCCAACGCCGGGCTCGCTCTATCGCGTCGATGCCGAGGGTAAGGCCACGATCCTATACGGCGATATCGGCCTAACGAACGGCATCGGATTCTCGCCCGATGGCCGCGTGCTGTATCACAGCGACAGCCTCCGCTCGCACGTCATTGCCCATGACGTCACAGAAGAGGAGCACTGCATCAACCGGCGCATCTTCGTGGATTTACCGGCGGGCACACCGGACGGACTTGGTGTCGACGAGTCGGGCTGCCTTTGGATCGCGGCCTATGGAGCGGGACGAGTGTTGCGAATCACACCGGAGGGGCGTCTCGACGGGGAACTTGCATTCGCCGAGCGCCGCGTCACGAGTGTCTGCTTCGGCGGCGCCGATCGGCGCGACTTTTACATCGTTACGGCGGACGATGGCGAAGGCGACACGCCGCAAGGCGCCATCTATCGGACGAGAGTCGAAACCCCCGGCCTACCCGTTCCACGCGCTTGCGTTTGAGGTGGGCGTGACGGGGTCCGCAGTATTGAATGGCCGAGGCCCTCGCCGCACGGGCGCGGAGGTCGGGAGTCGCAAATGAGCCGAGAATTTCGAGAGCAGTATCGCAACCGGGTCGCGTACCCCGAAGACCGTGAAGAACTTCGCGAGGCCTTGATGGACGCCGTTGCGTCGATCGCGAAAGACGTTGAGGGCTCAGCCCAGGAGAATGAAACCGGCCGAACGCTCGCGCCAGCAGCAGTCGAAGCACTTCGCAAGAGTGGCCTGACCGGCATGAAGAGCCCGCGTGAGATCGGCGGAGCTGAAGCGGATCCGGCCTTGCAAATTGACGTCCTCGAAGCACTCACGCAGGTTGACGCTGCCACGGGTTGGGCGCTGCTCATCGCCAACGGGATCGGCGCACGCGTCTTGTCCGCGATGCCCGACGAGGTCGTCGACGAAATGTTCACCGCGCAGGAACTTCCCTTTTTTGCGGGTAGCCTCAAGCCGGATGGCATCGCCCGATCTGTCGATGGAGGCTACGAGATCACAGGCCAGTGGGGCTGGGCGAGCGGTGTGGCGCATGCGGATTACGTCGTCGCGCCCGTGTGGACCGAAGATCGTTCGGGCGTGATCTGGGCAGTCGTGCCGGCGGACCGTGCAGAGATTCACGACAACTGGTTCCCCCTCGGCATGCGGGGGACGGGGAGTTCGGATTTCTCACTCGATCAGGTTTTCGTGCCGAGCCGCTTCATCTCGACTGCGGGTCCCCCGGTTCGCGGGGGTGCGCTCTATCGCCTGGGTTACGGTTCGGCTGCACACGAGCACGGGATCTTTGCGATCGCACTTGCAAGCAAAGCGCTAGAAACGATAATCGAAACGGCGGAGGAAAAGCGCCGTGGCTACGTCGCGGGTTCGTGCGTCGCGGATCGCGAGGTGTTTCAAGCCGCGATCGTTAAGGCGGAGCTCCGGATCAAGGCTGCGCGACTCTTGATGGTCGATACATCAGAGCGGCTCTTCGCAATCGCGTGTGACGCAGCAGCACCCGTCGCCTTGCAAGCCGAGGCACGCGCCGCCGCGGCGCATTGCACAAGCGAAGCGCTCGCGGTGACCACGGAGCTGATTCGTTATGCGGGCGGAAGTGCTGTCATGTCGGGGCATCCTCTCGAGAAGATCCTGCGAGACCTCTACACCGCTCAATCCCATCTCTTCGTGAGCGAATCGGCCTATGAGATCCTCGGGCGGCTGCGTCTCGGTCTCACAGCTAAAGCGCCTCTTTCTTAGCTCTCTCGGGGCCAAAGCCTAGCTGTCCATCTCCCCACCTCTCTACCTCTCTCCCTACCGCACGAGTCAAATCAATCGCAACGCCGAGACCTGGCCTGCACGGTCAAAGGAATCTATCCATGTATCGAATGATCTCAGCTGAAAACAGCGTCTTCTCCGGCAAGACCCGCGCGTATCTTCGCTTCAAGCAGTCGCAAGGAGACCTCGGCCCCGGCTTCGAGGATATCCTCGTCACGCCCGAACTGATAGCGGGGCTCCTGATTCCGCGATCGGGCAGCCCCTCCCTGCCCCAGTTGGAAACGCCTGAAGGACATTGGCTTCAGGACTCCAGTGCGATCATCGACGAAATCGAGCGACGGCATAACAATATCTCTGTAATCCCAGACGCCGAAACACGTCCACGCCAGCGGCTAGCGTCCTATCTCATCGAACTGCTCGCAGACGAATGGCTGATCGTCCCGGCATGCTGGGAACGTTGGCACTTTACGCTAGAGGGCCAAGAGCCAAACCACCGCGCCTGGAACGAGCAACAGTGGGGAGCAATCTTTGGTGCCGGGGGCGACGGCCCAGCACGACGCGCTGCCGGTGCCCATTTTTTCGAAAACTCGTTCGGGATCTCGGACACCACGTCTAACCCGAAAGGCCCGTTCGCCGGCCTAATCCAACTCGGCTGCACCGACGCCACGCGTTCTGCCTGGCTAGAGAGCCTGCACGCACTCCTACAAGCCCTCGAGATCCACTTCGGTCAGCACGACTATTTGCTTGGAGGTCGGCCCTCGCTCGCCGACTACGGACTACTAGGCCC
>DGPZ01000014.1:31471-50389 GCA_002390675.1 Deltaproteobacteria bacterium UBA4427 | reverse complement strand
GGCCGAGGAGTTTGCCGTGAGATCGCTCCATTGCAAGGGCAAGAGGCAAACACGGCATAGCCATGGCACCTAGATCCACATCAAAAGGGTCGCGAACAGCCCCGGCGGAAGAACATCAAATCCCACTCACGGCGCATGGCTTTGTGATAGAGCGCCTCCACGTCACGAAGTGACGTGGAGGAAGCGGGAATAGAGAATGGCCGACTCTTTGGCGATACCGAGCATTTCGCGAAACCAGCTCAACAGGAGTCCGTCTTCGCACCCACACGGCCTGCTCCCTTCCCAGAGGTTCAACTGCAAGATGCGGAGGCCGCGCGCGCCACGAGGTCGCTCTCTTAGCGCCCCCGGAGTTCGCGCCTAACGGGTCTGCGGAAAGACCACGAGATCAGCATCCCAGCCGTCCTCGCCTAGGCCCTCGGCGACTTCTGCCGCATCAACCATCGACGATAGGTGCATCACGTAAACGTCGAAGACTTCGCTCCCAGAGAGTTCCCAAGAGTGAACCTGGGTGTTGAATCCACGTAGCGCAATCGAATCTGCAATCGCCTTCGCATCCTCTTCGAGCTGTCTCGTTGTTACGCGAACCGCGAAGGGCGGCCCCGAGATTGCCGGCATCCCAGCTCCCCGAGCACGTCTTCGCTCGAAAGTGAGCCGCCGGCGAATTGTATCTGCGACCAACTCTGCAGGATTGGATACGCGGCGCGCCCGTGCGGAAATCATTAGCCGCACATCCTCGACCGTCGTCCCCTTCGCTCCAAAGAGGAAGCCGAGATAGGGCAAGTCCCGTAGGAAAGGAATTCCCGAATCGATTTTTGTCTCGGTCTGCCTCTTGCTCACTGCGAGTACCGCACTCTCGCCGTCATCGAGCCTTGCCGTAACCACCAAGTTTTTCTTCGTGTAGCTAGGACCGATCTCAGCGGGATTACCGGCCAAACCCGCACGTGTTCGGTCGATCGCGGATATCTCGACTTCGAGATCGAGTTGAATTTTTCCTTCGGCGCCTGTGCGAACTTCGATCGCGAGGCCCGTGCCGATATCGGTTCTCTCAAAGCTCGTCGTTCGGGAGAGCGCCGAGACATTGACTCCATCAATCGTTTGGCTGCTTTCCCCACCCGTTCCCGCGTCCGAAACCGGAATCCCCACGTTATCGCCGACGAATATTTCGTGTCTTTCCCCGGACGTCACGATCAGACTCGGCTGAATCAGCACCTCGTTCGTACCATCGAAATCCAGTGCCCCGATTGAAGTCTCAATTGGAATCGCGATCGGAATTGGCGCACCTGGCGGCTGAAAGGTGACGTCGGTGCTTCGTTGAACCCGTCCGGTTAGCGTCGGAAAGTCAGCCGCGCCTCCAACTTCCGGAGCACTCTGAACGAATCCGAGTAAATCTCCAGTGCCGCTTCCTTTCGCGAAGGGAATCTGAAACCCGAAGAGGAAGCCGTAGCTCTCCGGAGTCCGAAGCTCGGACACCGTAATATCAACCGCGACCAATTCGACTGGCGCATCGAGAACTTCTAAAATCTCCCGGATGGCTTTGTGGGTCTGGGAATCTGCCCTAACAACGAGAGAACGAGTCGGCCCATCAACCGCGATCGAAAAATCGGCGCCAGCCAAGGGGCCAGCCGACGCCTGCGCATCACTCGTCGCCGAAATCGTAGCGTCAGAGAAGGTGCGAATAAGCTCCGCCATCTCTTCCGCGTCGCGATGCAACACGCGCAAAACCCGAATCGCACCGCCTGCGTCAATCGGTTGATCCAGCCGATCCAAAAAATCGAGTACGCGTGCGACGCCAGCAATTTCGCCTCGAACGACGAAACTATTGGTGCGCGCGTCGCTCCATATCTGCGTACGTGAAAGACTGCGGTCGCCCGCTTCCAGAAAACCTTCGACTAAGGGCTCGACATCGTCCACGCCCCTGTAGCGAAGCACGCGCAACCTGAGATTCACTTCTTCTACGCGGTCCAGTTCGCCGGCTAGGTCCGTGAGTCGTGCGATCACGCGCTCGGAGCCGCTCGCGATTAGACTATTAGTTTCAGGATAGGGCACTAACGTGATCCGGCTCCCCGATAGCGGTTCGAGTACCGAGAGAACCTCTCGAATGTTCGCGATCCGGAGTGGGATCAAAGTCGTTACGAAGGAATCTCTATCGCCGAGCACATTCAAACGAAAAGGCGCTTCACCCACGGCCGTCGCGACCCGCGCGATTCGCCAAGTCCCCTCAGTCGAAGGCAGCAGCGCAAAGCCGAGAATCGAAAGGGAAGATTCGAGGATCTGCCAGGCTTCGTCCAAAGTGACTGGGCGCTTGGCGACGATTGAAATCGTGCCGCGCACATCATCTGGCACGAGGATCGTGCGCTCAGTCGCCTCGCCAATCTTTTTGACGAGTTGCTCGATCCGCGCGCGCTTTTGGTTCAGCCGGAGCGTGCGCCCCTGCGCATTCGCAGGACGAATAGCAAAGACGCCCCGTCCCTCGAGGGCAATAGGCCCACTGAGTGCGCCAAACGAGGGCACAAAGACGAACGCAAGAAGCGTCGTCAGAAAAAATCGAAAGACTGCACGGGGCGGGCGTCGCGTCACAGGCAAAGGCTATCCGAGGCGCCGCACCGAGGCTACGACGAAGGCGAGCTCGGCCCTCCAAACATCGATAGCAAGCAGAAAATTTCCTGATCCACTCCCTAGTCCTTGCACGTGCGATACGCGAGGAGCGAGCGGACCACTATGGTGATCGCGAGAATTGCCACCCAAATCGGCACCGTAAGGGCGAGCTGCGCCGGGAAGAGCAGGAAGATGCTGTAGGCGATCCCCGTCTCCCCGCCTTCCGCGAGGCCCGCACCGAGGCGGAGCCCACGGTCATCTCGTGCCGGAAGTGCTCGTTTGGCTTCCTGCATTCCTAGGGCGAGTGCACTTGCGATGCACAAGATGTATAGGAATAGCATCAGCATCCACTCCAACTGGAGTGCGGGCCAAGCGACTGCGAATCCCAATACCATGGCGCCGTAGGCCGCCATATCGAGCACGATATCGAGATACGCTCCAAAATCGCTCTCTTGTCCGGTCGCGCGCGCGAAAACTCCGTCGGTTCCGTCCGCCCCGCGTGACACCCACCATAGTGTCAGTGCCACCCATTCATGACCCATCGCCACGGCAAAACTCGCCGCGAGCGCGATTCCAAACCCGAGGGCACTCACATGGTTCGGCGTCCAACCCAATCGTGTGTAGATCGCCAGCAAGGGACCAGCAAAACGAGGCACGATCGCTCGAAAGGCGTTGTCGATCATGTCCCGAGTCTAACCGACCCCGTCGATTCGCCCTCTTTTGTGATCGCGCTGTCGGGAAGCGACCGAAGCACATATCCTGTTTACAGGAGCGCACTCGCATTATGCCCCGGACGATCGTAGTTCTGCCGACATACGACGAAGCGGAGAACCTGCCGCTAATCGTCCCTCAAATCCTCGAACAGTCTCCGGACCTCGAGGTGCTCGTCGTGGACGACAACAGTCCCGACGGAACGGGCAAGCTCGCCGACGATTTGGTGGCGGCTTCATCTCGCGTTCACGTGCTTCATCGCGCGAACAAACAAGGACTCGGTGCCGCCTATCGTGCAGGGATCGCCCACGCGCTGCTTCTCGGCGCGGATCAAGTGATTCAGATGGACGCGGACTTCTCTCATCCACCGGACCAAATCCCAGTCCTGCTCTTTGAAATCGAAAGCCATGATGTGGTGCTCGGCTCTCGCTATCTGCACGGCATTACCGTCGTAAACTGGCCCATCGAACGGATTCTGATTTCGTGGTTCGGCAACCAATACGCGCGGCGCGCGACGGGGCTTCCGATCTCGGACATGACCGGTGGCTTTCGCTGTGTCCGTCGCAGTCTGCTCGAATCGATTCGCTTTGAACGTATCAAAGCCGACGGGTACGCATTCCAGATCGAGATGAATTTCCGATTCGTGCGCGCGGGCGCGACAATTAAGGAAATCCCGTTCTTCTTCGTCGATCGAACCCGGGGCGAATCGAAGCTCTCCTGGCAAATCGGACTCGAAGCACTTTGGATCGTATGGTGGCTGCGCATCTCGCAGGCGCTCGGTCGGTTGTAGGTCGGTCCCCCTGTCGACAACGATGACGACTCGCCCACGCCTTCTCGTTCTCAACGAACGCGATCCCGAGCATCCACGTGCCGGTGGCGCCGAAATTCATGTCGCCCGGATTTTTGGCCGATTGGCTGCCCGTGGCTTCGACGTGACTTGGCTCGCGACAAGCTTCGTTGGTGGCGCCTCGCGGACGACCCTCGATGGGATCAAAATCGAGCGACGCGGACCTCTCCCCCTCTACTACGCGAGTCTTCCGGGGCGCGTTAGGCGCGCGACAGCTAAAGCGATCCGTGGCGGGGATAATCGCACCAACGGAAGTGATGGCACGGGTAGTTCCGGCTGTGACCTCGTCGTAGAGTGCCTGAACAAGATCCCCTTCTACTCCCCGCTCTACGCAAACGCGCCCACACTCGCTCTCTGCCACCATCTCTTCGGGACTGTGGCTTTCGACCAAGCCTCCTGGCCCGTGGCCGCGGGTGTCGTAGCGAGCGAGCTAGGCCTCTCCCGCGCCTATCGTCACGTGCCCTTTTTAGCAATTTCCGAAAGCACGGCTTCAGATCTCACGGCGCGCGGAATCGACTCCGCCCACATTACCGTTAGCCCACCGGGCATCGATCCTCCGAGTTTCGAAGTTGATCCTAACGCTATGCGTCCCCCGCGAATAACATACGTGGGCCGTCTCGAGCCTTACAAGCGAGTTGACGTCATGCTCCGAGCCGGTGCACGACTTGTCGATCGCTTCCCCGATCTCGAGCTCCTCGTGATCGGTAAAGGCTCGGACCGCCAGCGCCTCGAAAACCTGACTCGTGGCCTCGGCCTGGAGGGTCGGACCCGCTTTACCGGCTTTATCGAAGACGGCGAACGAGATGACCTTCTTGCCGGAACACGCGCCTGTGCTTTTCCGTCCGAGAAAGAGGGCTGGGGCCTCACCGTAATCGAAGCCAATGCTTTGGGAACGCCCGTCGTGGCGAGAGATGCGCCGGGGCTTCGTGACTCCGTTCGCCATGGGCAGACGGGCACTCTCGTCGGTCCTCCAGAACAACATCCTCGCGACCCGGAAAGCGAGCATGACGAGATTCAAGATTGGGCTGACGCACTCGGGTCGATGCTGATCGAAGATGATGCGGCGAAAGCACTCCGCCAGCGCTGCCTCGAATGGGCCAAGCATTTCGATTGGGACCGAGCAGCCAACGACATGGAACGCGCGATCATCGCTGCTCTAAAGGGGCGCTCCAAATGAGCGCTGCTGCACCTTCCCTAGCGAGCCGAATCGAGCAATTCGCCCGTCGCACAGTCCCTTTCGTAATCAGCGCCGCTTTGTTGACCTACGTATTCCGGCGCATCGATATCCGTATCGCGCTCGACCATCTGACAGCCGATGTGGTTCTCCGGTTTATGGCCCCCCTCGCGCTCTTCTCGATCGTCACCCTATTGATCGAAGCCCAATGCCTTCATCGAGTGATCGGCGCCAACCCCAATGATGCGCGCCCTCTTTCGCGATTTACGGCGGCTCGAATCAAAGCCGCCTGCTATTTGCTCGGTGTCCTCAACTACGCGATCGGAGCCGCCGGACTTTCCGTCCTCGTGCGCCGCCGCACAGGCGCCTCTATCGCTGTTGCTGTAGGAATGGTCTTCCTCGTCTCTCTTTTCGACATTGGGAGCGTCCTCGCATGGGTGGCGCTCGGCGGCGTTTGGCTTCAAACCGAAACGTACGGACTGCGCATCGGCCTCGTCGGCCTGATGATCGCCGCCATAGCCGCAGGCTTCGTCTTCCTACGACTGCCCATAGCGTTAGGCCCCCTCGATTCAATTCGCGACTTACCCCTCTTTCGGGCAGCTCGCGATGCAAAGCTAACTCTCCTTTTCGAGATCGGCGTCCTTCGACTGCTCTTCGTCGGCTGCTTCGTTTTGCTCGTTCGCGGCCTCTTCTGGTCCTTCGAAGTCGATGCGAGCTGGGGCGAACTTGCCTTCAAGGTGGGCATCATGCTCGTCGTCAGCGCGCTCCCCATCGCAGCAGGTGGCCTCGGAACCGGACAGATCGTGTTCGTGGAACTCTTCTCTGGCGCCGCTTCAGAACCTCGACTCCTCGCCATGAGCGTCGTCTTTTCCATTGCGATGATCGTGAGCCGCGCGCTCATTGGGCTCCTCTTCGCTTCCGAATTCGCCCGCGAAGCCCTTGCAGCAACGCGGGAAGAACAGCGAGAAGAACTTGCAAGGGCTTCCGCCGCAGGCGAAAGCGCGGCCGAGGAAGCACCTGAGGAGCCGAGTTCAGATGTCTGAGTCGGACCTCACCTTTACCGGCGAGCGACTGCATGCCGAAGACGCGCTCTTCGGAATTGACTTACTCCGCCATAGAGCGGCCTATCAAGAAGCGATTCGTCGCGTGCAAGCATACGGCGCTCAGTGGATCCTCGAACTCGGGTCCGGGACGGGATACGGCATGGCCGAGATGGCCGAGGCCCTGCCTAACGCAAACCTCGTAGCCGTCGACCGCGTGGCCCCGCTCGCTGCCGGTCGTGCGAGTGTCGCCACCTTCCTTCGCGCTGACCTTCGCTCTTTGCCCTTCGAGGCAAAGGTTTTTGATTTCGCCATCAGCTTCCAAGTCATCGAACACCTCAAAGATCCTAAGCCCTACCTTGCGGCCCTCGCCGATCGCGCCGCGGCCCATGCCGAGGTCCTCATCTCGACTCCGAACGCCGATTTTTCCGATGGCGAAAACCCCTTTCACATCCACGAATACACATCCGAAGAACTCCGTGAAACACTACTGCCCTTTTTCGAGGAAGTTGAAATGTTAGGCGTTTCAGCGACCGGCGAAGCCCTTAAGTACCATGAAGATCGTCTGGCTCGCATCCGGCGCATCGTCCGGATTGACCCTCTCGGGCTCCGGCGGCGACTGCCAACCGCCCTTGTCGAATTCCTCTTCGCACGGCTCGCACTCATCGTCCGACGAGGAGTCGGCGCCGCAGAATCGCTTCCCCGCATCGCGTTAGAAAATTTCCCGATCGAAAAGGCTCACGTCAGAAGTCTCGACCTCTTCGCTGTCTGCCGAGGCCCGAAACACAAACGCTAATTCGAGTGTTCACCAAATCATTCCGTATCCATTAGCATTAACAATTCAGCCTTTCGAACTGAATGGCGGGTGCGCTACGAAGCGTCGTGAAGCAGGCTTCGCGCGGGCGAAACCCGATCGACGCAAAGGGATTTCCGGATGGACCGACTCGAAGCGACACTCTCCCGTGGACTGACTGCATGGGCCCGCGGTGTCCATGCGCGAGCTGGACGCGTGCTATTGGGGATTGCCTTAGTGACCGTGGCGTGCCTCGGCTATGCGGCGATAAACCTCGGCATCAACTCGGACAACGTAACTCTCGTCGCGGAACATCTTCCCGCTCGACAGAACTATCTCGAGTTCGCCCGCAGCTTTCCAAATATCGAAAACGTGATGCTTGTCGTCGTCGACGGCGAAACGCCGGAACTCGCTCGAGATGCGACCCATACGCTTCGGGATGCCCTCGCCGAGCGACCCGACCTCTTTAAAGAGGTCTACATCCCTGGCTCGGGTGAGTTCTTCGAGAAACACGGATTGCTCTATCGCGAGCTCGAGGATTTGGACGAGTTCGCGCTGCAGATCTCTCGAGTTCAACCGATTCTTACAGCGCTCGAGCGCGAACCGACGGTCGCCAATCTTGCCTCGCTGATTAAAAGTGGACTCGAGCAACAGAACGAGACCGATATTTCCCTCGACGAACTCGCTGTCCTGCTGGACCGGATCGGGGACGCAACCGTCGAGGTCTACCAAGAATTCCCCCTCGCGATTTCGTGGGAAGAAATTCTCTTGCGTGGATCCTCCGTCGACTCCGTGACCCAATGGACGATCATCGTCGATCCGATCCTCAATTTCGGCAGTCTCTTCGCCGCGGCTGACCCGATGTCAGAAATCCGCAGGATCGCCGCGGCCAACGGCCTCGACCTCGATCATGGCATCACAATTCGCCTAACAGGAAATCCCGTACTCAACTACGAAGAGATGGCCGGCCTGCTTTGGGATATCGGCCTCGGCGGCGTGATCACCTTCTGCTTCGTAGTCTTAGTGCTCTTTCGCGCGCTCCGCTCCCTCCGCTTGGTCGTCACCTCGATCATCACGCTACTCGTCGGACTCGTGTGGACTGGCGCCTTCGCGGCCGCGACCGTAGGCGCGCTAAACTTAATCAGCCTCGCCTTCGCAATTCTCTTCATCGGCCTCGGCGTCGACTTCGCAATCCATTTAGGCATGGCCTACGCGGATGGCCTGCGCAGGGCATATGCCGACCCGACGACACAAGACGTTCATCTCGCTGCCCTCGATCATGCCTTCGAGCAGGTAGGAAGCGCCTTCGTCATTTGCACGATCACGACGGCCATCGGTTTCTTCGTATTCATTCCCACAGATAACCTCGGAGTCGCTGAACTAGGACTGATCGCCGGCAGCGGCATGGTCGTAAACCTCTTCCTCACTACCACCCTCTTCCCAGCGCTCCTAGCCAACCTCCTCCGGCTCGACCCCGAACGGGACATCCCGATCGAAATGGTCTTCCGCAATACCTGGTGGAGTCGCCTCGCCGGCCGACCCCGTGCCGTCGCGCTGATCGCGTTAGTCCTATTTTGCTGGGGCGCCTGGAATGCCTGGCAAGTTCAATTCGACGCGAACGTTATCCGCATGCGCGACCCGCAGACCGAGAGCGTCCAGACCTTCAATGAAATGCTCGAAGCACCCGGACAGCGCTCTCCTTGGCCGATGGACACCATCGCCCCCGATCTGGAAACAGCGTCGGCGATCGCCCGCAAAATCGAAGGCCTCGAGGTCGTCGACATGGCCATCTCGCTAGCGGACTACATCCCAACAGATCAAGAAGAGAAGCTTTATCTGCTCGAAGATGTTGGCATGATCCTAGACGCTCCTCGCGGAGTGTCCGCCTATCAAGAACGCCCCTCGACCGCAGATCAGGTCGAAGCTCTCCGTGCATTGCGCGATACCCTCGCGGACCCATCCATCGGCGACGCGTCGACAGTCCTTGGACGGAGCATGCATGCGCTTCGAACGCGCCTCGATGAATTTTTCGTTCGCGCGGACAAGGAGGAAGATGTCGAGGCAGCGCTAACACGGCTTGAGACGGTGCTGCTCGGCGGGCTCGCGGATCAACTACGGCGATTGCGCGAAGCGACGCTGATCGACGAAGTCGGCCTACACGATCTTCCCGAGCAACTCCGCGCCCGAATGATCACGGCGGATGGCCGCGCGCGCGTGCAAATTTTTCCGGCCGAACGGCTCACAGACGAGACGGCCTTCACGCGATTCGCTCATGACGTGCAAGCGGAAATTCCGAACGCGACCGGGCTGCCTATGAATATGATCGCTTTCGCCGATGCGACACGGAGTAGTTTCAAAGAAGCACTCGTGTCGGCGATCGTGTTGATCACGCTCTTTCTCATCTTTCTGTGGCGACGTATCTCGCCGGTCCTCCTTACCCTCGCGCCGCTGCTCCTAAGCAATGTGCTCACGATCGGCGTGATGAGTTCTCTCGGGATCGCGTTCAACTTTGTGAATGTGGTCGTCGTACCGCTTCTGCTCGGAATCGGCGTCGACTCCGGAATCCATCTCGTGCACCGCGCCGAAGCCCTCGCGCAAATGCCGGGCGGCGGCGAGCTTCTCTCGAGCACGACCGCGCGCGCGGTCTTCTACAGTGCACTCACGACAACGGTCAGTTTCGGAACCCTCGCGCTCTCCTCACACCAAGGCGTGTCCTCCCTCGGCGTCGTCCTCGCGATCGGCATGATGCTCACGGTCGTAAGCAATCTCGTCGTGCTCCCGGCACTCCTTGCGCTGCGCAAGGAAGCGAAGCACTAACAAAAAGAAACTTGTAGGCGTTAGTCTTCAAACTTGGAAGCGAGTAAGCGTTCCAGACGTTCCGGTTCGCGGCGCAGATGAACCGACTTCCCGCCGGTTACAAAGACGAGGCCGCGCTTCGCCCCCTTGGGCTTCTTCACGTTCTTGATCGGCACCACATGAACATCCGCCCGTCCAGCATTCTTCAGCTTTGAAAAATGCACGGAGAGTTCGCAAGCATCGAGCACGGACTCGGGCGGCGGATCTTCCGACCCTTCCGTTCGCAAAATCACGTGGCTTCCGGGAGCGCCGTCCAAATGAAAGAAGAGATCTTTGCTTCTCGCGAGACGCGTCGTGAGGACATCGTTCGCCTCATCGCTTCTGCCCACCCAGATTTCAAGACCCTCGCGACTGCGATATCGACGCGGATGCAGCTTACGCGGCATGTTTCGGTACGCGGCGGGAAGCGTCGGTTTTTCGAGCCGCTCGGACACAGCGGCCTGTGGCGTCTTCGCACCGTGTCGTGACAAGAGGCGCCGCACATCCTCGCGCTCGAAAAAGGGCGCAAGCGAGTCCGCCTCCGCAATTTCAGCTTCGATCGCCGTAAGCGAATCAAGCCCCGCGCGGGCCAGATCGACCTGCCCACCAGCCTTAGTCAGCCTACGAAGCAGCTTCTGATATCGCTTGAAGATGGCTTCGAGATTGGCCTTAGGCGACAGCTTCGGGTCGATGGGAATTTCGACCGGATCGCCAGTTTCAAAATCATTCACAGTCACGGAGTCTGCGCCGTGCTCGATTCGACCGAGATTCGCTTTGAGCAACTCGCCGTTGCGCTGGAGCGTCGACGCTTGATCGGACTCCGCGAGTTCGACTTCGATGCGTTCGAGGCGGCGTGTAGCGGATTTCCGTTCCTTCTTGATCGCGGTCAGTAATCGCCTTCGCTCTTCGTCGGCGCCGCGATCCCCGATCTCCCCCGCATAGTCCGCTTCAATCGCCGTGAGCAGCTCGATTCCTTGCGAGGCTTGGAAGCGATCCTTGCCACGCTGTGGCGCCGAATTACTGGGATCGACATAAACCTCGCCAACAGCCAACTCAGCGCGAGTCTCGGACAGGGGTCTCAGCGCCTGAAGCAGCCGATCCGAACTATCGAGCAGATAGAGGTTGCTCCTGCGTCCGAAAATCGACAGCAAGAGACAGTATTCGCCCTCCCGCGCGGTGAAGCCTAAAGCGAGCTGCCGATCTTCGCCTCGCAAGGTCACGGACTCCAGCCGTGCCCGCGAGAGATGCGCGCGCAGATACGCCGCGAAAGCCGGCATGCTGGCCGGCGCCTTAGGCATCCGCTCCTGCAGCCCGACTCGGGCGAGATCCGGCCGCGCATCTATACAGAAGACACGTTTGCTCTTCTCGTCTTCGTCCCGACGATAGAGGCTGAATGCAAGACGACCGCGACTGGGTTCGACCCATCGTTCGATCCGTCCGCCTACGGCATGGTCAGCAAGCACTGCCGCGACACGTTCGAGTTCGACCCAGCTCAACATGCTTACGAGGGTAGCGGTTCAGCGCTGGCAGTGAGCGCAGTAGTGGGTGGAGCGCTGAGCAATGAGCTTACGCTTGATCTCGTTACCGCAGACGAGACATGCCTCGCCCTTTCGGCCATAGACTTTTCGCTCATCCTGATAGCCGCCATCCGACCCATCCGGCGCGACATAATCGCTGATACTCGAACCGCCGGTTTCGATCGACCTTTTAAGGACGCGCTTTAATTGGGTGACGATCGTCTCGCATTCAACACGCGTCACCCGCTTGGCTGCGCGCCCGGGCCGCACGCCGGCCAGAAAGAGCGCTTCGTCGGCATAAATATTCCCAACGCCCGCGGCGACGGATTGATCCAATAACATCGCCTTGATCGCTACACGTCGTCCGCGATTCGCCGAGAAGAGTTCCTCCGCCGACATCTCGAGTGCATCGGTCCCCAAGCGATCTAGGCGATCGTTCGATTCCCCAGCGGCGATCCACTGCACCTTCCCGAATTTTCGAACATCGCGGAAATAGACCTGTGGCCCCTCACCGGCGAGCTCGAATTGCAGATGAGTGTGCCGGTCCGGCTTGAAGTGGATTTGCTCCTCCGGCGGCAACGCCGCCCGCGCAGTCGCTGACAGGAGTCGCACGCTCGCTGCCTCGCTCGAAAAGAGCTGTCCCGTCATGCCTAAGTGAAGCAACAACCGATCCCCTTCCCCGAGTCCAAGTACGAGATATTTCCCGACGCGCTCAAGGAACTCGATCTGGCGGCCCTCAAGCGACTTTCGTAGTTCCGCGGGGGGCGTGATGAAGAAATAGCTCGGGGCCGTCGTCGTCACGCGTTCGATTCGCTTGCCGACCAGAAAGGGCGCGATTTGGCGAAGCGTCGTCTCGACTTCGGGCAGCTCGGGCATGACAAGCTCTCTTCGGGGCCTAAGGAAGGAATGAGGGGACGGACGGTCGCGGAGTCGCCCGCCACTGGGCGCACAAAGGGCATGTCGCCTACGCGCCCTCCAGCGATTCCCGTTGCCCGGGTGGGAAAGCGATGGCTCGCATTCCGAAGTACCGGGTCTATCTCTCGATTTGTTAGCGTGCAGGGCATGGAGACGCATCGTCAAAGCCCCAGATCAAGCGATGCCGAGCGACCTCGGCGGCGGAGAAGTGATGTCGGGCCGCTGGATCCGGCCTGGCTTGAGCGAGAGGCGGTGAGTTATCTCGCACGATGGGAGGCTACCGAGCATGGCTTGACCCAGACGCTCAGGAAGAGGCTCTTCGCTCGATGCGAACGGACGGGAGAGAGCCCCGAGCAGGTCGAGGATGCAATCGGCGAGGTCGTTTCGAGGCTCGCAGCCAAAGGCTACGTCGATGATCACCGCTTCGCCGAGCATGCGTTCGCGCGCGCCCGCAAGGACGGACGATCCCGAGCACAAATTCACGCACAGCTTCGCGCGAAGGGCGTTGACTCCGGATTGATCGAACGAATCGAACTTGCGCGAGCATCGGCCTCGGAAGACGAGACGGATGGCTCAGAAGAGCAGGCCCAGGGCACAGCGGCCGCATCCTCTGCTTCCGATGATGCCGTGTGCCTCGAACCGATCGACGAGGAGCTAGCGGCTGCGTTCCGCACGGCTCGCAAACGTCGCATAGGACCTTATTTCAAAGACGCAGAGCGCAGATCAGAACTCCGCGACAAACATCTCGGCATATTGGCCCGTCGCGGGTTTTCCCGGGAGACTGCGTATCTCGTCATCGAAGCAGACCTAACACCCCAGGAACTCGAGGAGCGCGGCCGATGAAGGCGCTCGTTCTCGGATCGGGAATCTCGCTCGGCATACCGGCCTGGAATGATGGTTCCGAAGCGGCGCTCAACGCTCGCGCACAGGATGCACAATTCCCACGACGCCGCGGCGCCTCGCTAGCGCTATCCGTCGACGGACTTCGCCACTCGCTCATTGAAGCCCCCTTCCACCTACCAGCCACCCTCGCAGCAGATCCCCGTTTCGCACCCGCGGCAGGAAAGCGCGCCGTCCCAATCGATACGATGCTGCTCACATCAGGGGATCTGGATGCTTGCGCCGGAGCGTTAGCCTTACGCGCGGGGCTTGCAGCACGAATTGCATCTCCTTCGCCGCTGCGGTCCGCACTTCTCGATCACGACGCGGCGTTCAGGACCCTCGAACCTCTCTGGTCGGGACTGGGTTGGGACCGATCCCTCGCGCTCGATCGCGAAGAGATGCTCGAGGCACGTTTCTTCCCACTCCCCGGCCCCGTACCCGATCATTTGCGAGATCTCGAAACCGGGACAGGGAGAGCTCGCTGCGGCGTACGAGTCACCGACCGACGCAGCGGGATGCGACTCGTTTGGGCGCCACGCATCGAGCGATATGATTCCGCCACCCTCGCAGAGCTTCGAGAGGCGGACGTGCGGTTCGTGGACGGCACGTTCTATTCCCCCGAAGAGGCACGTCGTGTTAGGCCAGGAGTAAAGTCAACGACCGAGCTCGGACATGCGCCCATCGATGGCCCCGACGGCTCCCTGGCGTGGTTAGCCGGCATGGGGGGGCGATCGATCTATATCCATCTATCGGCCACTAACCCAGTCGCGACCCTAAACAGCAAGGAACGTGCGCGCGTACTCGAAGCGGGCGTCGAAGTTGCTTCCGATGGCATGGAAATCAAAGTATGACGAGCGATCCCAAAGAGCGACTTGCGCTACCCCGACACGCCGCCCTAAAACACCGCCATCATGGAAGCGTCCTCGTTCTCCCCGAGCATGCGATTCGGCTCGCGGGAAGCGGTGCTGAAATTCTCGCGCTCTGCGATGGCGAACGTGATCGTCGGGCAGTTCACGAAGCCCTGGCGGCTCGCTACCCCGACACTGATGAGCTCGCAGTGGAAGTGGATCGTTTCCTCACCGAGATGATCGAGATGGGCGGCCTTGAAGCTGTCTCGCCGGGCACAGCCGCAGCCGTATCGGAGCCCAAATGAACGTCGAAGCACCCCTCAATCTGATTGCGGAGCTCACCTATCGGTGCCCCTTACAGTGTCCCTACTGTTCGAACCCACTTGCCTTCCGCGAACGTCGAGAAGCGCTCACTGCCGAGGATTGGGGGCGCGTATTCGAACAAGCTTCGAGGCTTGGCGTCGTGCATGTCGGACTAACAGGTGGCGAACCCAGCACGCGAACAGATCTCGAGGAAATTCTCGAATTCGCAGTCGCTGCCGACCTCTATCCCCACTTGGTAACGGCCGGCGTCCCCCTCGACCCGGAGCGACTCCGCGGCCTCGCGGCGCGAGGGCTTCGCAGCGTCCAAGTTTCTTTCCAGGACGCGGGCGCCGCAGGGTCCGACCGCATAGCGGGCACCCGAAGCTTCGAACAAAAACTTCGCATCAGCGAATCTACGAAGGCACTCGACCTGGCACTCACGATCAATTGCGTGCTGCATAGAGAGAACCTCGAGAGCGTGGGCGAGATCATCCGACTTGCGGAGGAATTAGGCGCCGACCGGCTAGAGCTCGCAAATACGCAATACCATGGCTGGGCACTCGAAAACCGAGCAGCGCTTATGCCGACCCGCGAGCAGCTCGCGAACGCCAGCGCCGTCGTCCGCGCAGCAAAAGCTAGACAGAGCGAGAATGGCGGTGGGCCAAAGATGCTCTTCGTTCTCCCCGACTACTTCTCGGATCGGCCAAAGCCCTGCATGGGGGGCTGGGGCAAGCTGGCCATGGTCGTCGATCCGACGGGGCGCGTGCTCCCCTGTCACGAAGCCGGGGAAATCCCAGGCCTCGAATTTTGGAATGTAAAAGAGCGAAGCGTCGAGGACTGCTGGGTATCAGCCCCTGGCATGAACGCCTATCGAGGTACCGACTGGATGCCCGACCCCTGCCGAAGCTGCCCCGAAAAAGAGATCGACTTCGGAGGCTGCCGCTGCCAAGCATTTCGACTGCTCGGCGACGAAGGTCTCACGGATCCTGCCTGCGCACTCTCACCGCATCATTCCGAAATCACCAACGCCAGGGAAATCCGAACTGACGGATTCGTCCCCAGGCGTTAGGTTTCCGGCGAACCTTGAGCTCGATCGTGGATTCGCTCGCGAGTCCATCCTCTGTCACCGCACGAATGCGCACCCGAAGCGTGCCCTCTTCATTTCGCGGTACCCGGCCGACGAGTCGCACTCGTCCACCGGGCGCCGCGGGGTCTCGCACTTTGAGCTTCCATTCGCGGACTCGAGATTCCGCGGCGGGCCCGACCTCTGCCGGCAGGATTTCATAGCGAAGGGCTGCCGCTGAGCCGGCATCCGCCCGCGCGGCCACCGAGATTCTTTGCCCCGCACGCACGCGCCGCCGCTTCGGGATCGAAAAGTCTGGAATCCGATGACTCCATATAGATGGACCGGCAAGCCGCCCGCCGCGCCAAACAAGATTCTTCCCATCTAGACGCGGCGCGTTTTGCGCGCTCAAGGCTCCGGTGATGCGCTGCGATCGACACTCGCGCCGAACCTCATCGAATTCACAGAAACGAACCGAAGGTTCTTCGAGGTGCTTTGCCAAAGACCAAGCGATCCTACCCCTCGAAACATCGATTCCCGCGAAACGCTCCGCACGAGCGACCTCTGTAATCGGGATCGGATCGCAGACCGAGTCCGCTCCTTCGAGTAGGCAAGCGTAATACTGGAGCGTGACTGCGAAGTTCCGGCGGCAACTCGCGTTGGACTCCGCGGGCAGACAACCGAGCGACGGCTGCACTGAAAGCGCCGTCTCGCCCAGAACAAGCAACCCTTTGTCGTGCACCACTTCAGTAATAGATGGGGCGCCGATCGCCATTTCAATGGGCTCCGGTGCACACGTACCTCCGCCGCGCGAAATTAGGCAGCGCGCTAAGCCAGCACCCTCTTGCAGCAAAAGGCTATATCCGTCGAAGGAACGAAGTTGCCAGCGCGAGCCCTGCGTCAGATCAACGAGAGGGACTGGGTCGCACTGCTTTGACCGGCGGCCCACATAACATCCTTCTATTATTCGACTCGCCCCGTCGTCCCGCTGCCACACGAGCCAGCCACGGCCCACATGCGGAAGGGATAGGTTCCCAGGCCCGATCGCTACGATCTGTTCCGTGCAGTCGATCGGGGCCACGGACGATGCCCCCTTCCCACGACTCCTTGCCGGCCGGCCGTTTCGCTCGAGCCGACACCAGGCAATCCCGAAACGGGTTCCCGAAAAGGCGCGCCAAGCCACGACTCCGCGATCAACGACGAGGTCACGAGGCGTGCCCGTGACCGGAAAGCGGTAGACCGGGTCTCGCTGGGACACGCCCTCGTCATCACCCGCCTCGGCGGCGAGAGCCTTCCCATCTTTTTCCGTTTCCGAGTGCCGGGGGGGCAGCGTTCGCAATACAAGATCAACCTGGTCGCCATCCTCATCTTCATCACCTGCCCGCTCCATAGGCCAGATGGCAAAATCGCCATCTACGGCAGGCGTTCCGACGTCGAGATTGCCGTCGGCCAATTCGGTCGCGCGAACACGCTCGATGCCAAGTACTCGGTAGTCATCATAATGTTCGCCGCCTAGGCGAGTCACCCGAGCACGTAGGGCGTAGGCTCCATCCGCCACCGATTCGAGATGCCAGTCGGCTTCCGCCCAGGCGCCATCACTCGTGGTTCCAAAATTATCGCGCGAGCCGGCATAACGTTCAAAAGTTTCGAACGGGCGGCCCGACATCCCTTCACCGATCGAGAGCTGAATCGAGACGACATCAGAACCCGTCGCTTCCACCCGGATCCGTACATCCCCTTCTTCCGGATCAAGGAGCTCGCCGGTCGCAGGACCTTGCCATTCGACGCGGACGTCAACGGGCGTCGCTTCGACAAGTTGCGCAAGATCCAAAAGCCCGGGGCCGAAAAACGGATCATGTCCTGGCGCGCCGAGATCGCGAACCGCAGAACGAATCGTCGCTCGCACCTCGTGTGGCGTGAGGTCAGGCGCGACGCTCTTAAGAAGCGCCACGGCACCCGCAACATGCGGAGCGGACATAGAAGTGCCTGCTAGGCGACGGTATCGGCCGTCGATGATAAAGAGCTCTTCGTTTTCAAGACCAGCGAGCGGCGCAAGTGAAAGTATATTCCGACGCGGGACACGAACCCCGCCGCCCGTCGAGGGACCGCCGCCGGGTGCGACGACATCAACTCCCCAGCCCTTGTTTGAGAAGGAGGCAAGACTCTCGTCGTGCCCAATCGCCCCAACGGTTAAGACGAGGCCAGTATTTTCTGGACTGTAGAGCGAGACGTCCGCCATCCGGTTGCCGGCAGAAGTCACAACGACGGTCCCTAACGCTTCCACAACTTCGAGCACATCTTCTGCGAGGGGATTGCTCGGACACGGAGCACTGCAAGACCAACTGTTATTCACGACGGTCGCGCCCATTTCGGCTGCGTAGAGGACAGCGCGCCAAAGCTGCGAGGCCGTCGCGGATCCGTCGTCGGGGAAGCCCTTGAGCGCCATGAGGCGTGCGCCGGGCGCTACGCCAACGATGCCTTCGCCATTATCTGCGACCGCCGCAATCGTGCCCGAGACATGGGTCCCATGCCCTCGGACATCGAACGGATCGGGATCGTTCAGATCTTGCGGCCCGTCGTAAGCCCCGTCCTGGTCCGCATCGATTGATGCGGCAAAGTCGAAGCCGATGAGGTCGTCGATAAAGCCGTTGCCGTCGTCATCCAAGCCGTTCTCATCAGAGAGGTCGAAGCGGCCATCTTGGTTGAGATCCTCTCCGGGGTTCACCCAAAGATTGTCGCGGATATCGGGATGCTCCCAATCCAGGCCGGTATCGACCACGGCCACGATTTGCCCTTCGCCGAGAGTCGTGCGCCAGGCCTCGGGAGCGCGAATCTTCGTGAGGCCCCACAGATCGGGAAAGCCCTGCCCCCAACTCCCTTCGGATTGAAGAAAGGGATCATTGAAAGGCACGGCCTGATCGAGGTCGACGCGAAAGTCGGGAACCGCATATTCAACATGCGGGTCGGCTGATAGAACCTGCGCCGCCTCGGAGACCTTTGTTCCAGGCGGTAGGGCGACCCGATAGACGTGCGCGAGGTCAGCGAGTGCGGCTTCCGTGGCCAATTGGCGTTTATGCCCCGAGGGGCGGCCCTTGAGAGGTTTTTTATTAGCTGGAGAGGTCGCGGCTCGATTCCGGGCGTGTCGCATTTTCCCGCGGGAAGCTCTTTGTTTTAGCTGACGACGCTCTGCTTCTAGATTCACGGCGCCAGCGCTTCTCATCAATGCGCGATGTGATCTCACGCCTAGACGCCGGTGCAAATCGTCGAGACTGGGCGAGACGTCTGAGGTGTGAGCCGCGAAGGCCGCTCCGTCGCGACTCAGACGCTCCGCGCATTCGAGAAGTGCGTGGTCACCACTTGCCCGGTATTTCACGATCAAGGCGGGCATGGGGGCA
>DGPZ01000014.1:28728-31386 GCA_002390675.1 Deltaproteobacteria bacterium UBA4427 | reverse complement strand
AAAATCAGAAACTTATGAAGTCGTGGCGCTGCGCCGAAAGCGCCATGCCGCCTCTGGCATAGCGAATGGGGCAACGCACGATGTCCGAGTGGTTTATTTTGAGAGCCAGACATATCGCCTCCATGAAGCGCGTGGACTATACCGCCTCCGAAGAGTGCTCGTGTCACAAGCCGGCCGGCGTGATGTGAGCTCGAGAGATCATGCGAACGCGTTCCCGCAGTCCAGACTACGCGATCCAGCATAGACGGTCACAATCAAGTGAGATGGAGCACCAGAATTTCGAACCTCTCACTATAAACAGTGCGCTGGGGAGGTCGTTCACTCTACGTTCCGTCAGCCGGCAATCTTCGGTGGAAACCACCTGTTTTTCCTGTATTCTCAGCAAATCGCGTTCTTAAAGAACTCGGCTCAAGAGAGGAGTATTGCAATGATTAAGGTATGGGGGAGCGTTCTGCTTGCGGCGGGCGCTCTGCTCTTGGCAAGTCCTTCCTTCGCACAGGAAGCCTGCTCTGCTAGTCCGGATCTCAACGGAGACGGAACAGTCGACGCGGCAGATGTTGAAGTTATGAAGGCTGCGTTTGGAACACAAAGTGGCGATTCGGATTTCGATGCGGCCGCGGATCTTAACAACGACGGACTCGTCACGACGATGGATTATCGCGTGATGCTCGAATGCAGCTGAGCTGGATAGGAAAGGCCTAACATGAAATTTTCTAAGATTTTTGGCGTGACACTCTTGTCGCTGCTTGCTGCGTCGACGGCCTTCGCGTCGTCGACTTGGACTGTAGTTGCAACCGCAAGCGGCGGTGACCTCAATGCGATGACTATTGGCGATACCCTCACCCTAGAGGTGAAGCTCGAAACATCTGCTCCAGGTGAGATGATTGCGACCGCTGGTTCGGTCAATAACTACGACACGGGAGTTGTTTCGGTTGACGCCGGTGCGAGTACAGTCGCTGCGGACCTGCTTTTCGCGATCATCATTCCTGGCACTGGTAGCTTCAATGGCGTCGCCAACCTCGAGTCGGGCGTTTCCGACACGAGCGAACAGGGTCCGGGCCAGGAGGACACGTTCCTTTCGATTCTCGGCACCGCGGGTGCGGGTGGCGACGGCACGGCAGAGGCCGCGCAGTTCACGATCGTTTATAACGTCATCGGTGCTGGCACAACGACTCTCCGAGTCGGTACGTTCACTGACTACGCGGACGCCTACTCTGGAGCGTCGGACAACGTCGTGAACAACACAGAGGTCACCATCACGGTGCCCGAGCCGACTTCAGTCGCCGCGAGCCTCGCGGGCCTTGCTTCGGTGTTTGGTGTAGTCGCAGTTCGGCGGCGAGCCTCGAAGGGCTGACTGCCGCGGCTAGCGCTGCAACAAGACGAAATCGCTTGATGCCAGTCGGGCATTACGCGGGATATTAAAAGGCCGGAAGCCATAAACGCTTCCGGCCTTTTCTCGTCTGGCCTCGGGATCTCAAGCGGACCCCGTCGGCCAAGCACAGACAAGTCGGGGCCCGGATCGCAGAGCCGTCGCGCGCATGCCCGATCGGCCCTGCTCCGCATCGAACTTCTAGGACGAGGACCCCTAACAAATCGCGCCGGCTACACCAGGGGGGCCGCGTGGCGCTCCGGAGCAAGAGCCGCCGACAGTCCTCCCCCAATAGCCCCCGACAGTCCCGATAGCCCCAAATAGCCACCACAAAGTGCCACGAGTCAGAGCGTGCGAGCCGAGCACCTTCGGCGACCGGAGCCATAGTGATCCCGCCCACACCCGTCGGCACGAGCGCTGGGAAAGGGAACGAGGGATCCGCGGCCCGGGCGTCCGCCGTTCTCGACAAGGCTTCAAAATCAGCGGCCGCCTGCGCCCTTCAACAGCTGAGCACCGCACGGGCCTATGAAACCTCCCTTTTGCCCACGCGAATATTTCCCCCGCTAGGGAACTGATAGCGCGGCTCGACCGTGTCTATCGGTCTCGGAGGAGACCCGGTCCGGGCGACCCGAAGGCTCTTCGGAATCGAACGAGTGTCTTTCGCGGCAGGAGGGTCCCGTTCGGCGCCTGCGCGCACGTTGACAATGACAACACAACGGAGGCCGGTCGACTCATTGAGGGCAGAGCACGGTGCGAGCCGCTTCCCCAATGGGCCGCCCGCGTATGGCTGCGGCTCAAAAACGAAAAACGCCCTGAACTCAAAGAGTCCAGGGCGCTTTAATCGAACAACTCAGTCGCGATCAGAGACCGCAAGTTAAGCCATTACTACTCGCGTCGACCCGCAGCAGCGAGGCCTGCAAGGCCGAGGCCCATGAGCAGTGCCGTACCGGGCTCCGGAACGACCGTGATCGTAACACCAGTGTTGGTCACGGTGTTGTCCGACGCTCCAGAGAAGGCGTCCGCGTAATTAGCGAACGTACCGACTCGGAGAGTCGTGGTGCCAGCACCGATGACGTTATAGACGATCTGGAACTGCGCGGCCTCTGCCGTGCCGTCGCCACCCGCACCCGCGGTGCCGAGAACCGAAAGGAACGTGTCCTCCTGGCCCGGGCCCTGGACGCTCGTATCGGAAACGCCCGACTCGAGGTTGGTGATGCCATTGAAGCTACCAACGGTAGGAATGATGATCTCGAAAAGCAGCTGCGAAGCAACTGTACTTGCACCGGAGT
>DGPZ01000014.1:22754-28695 GCA_002390675.1 Deltaproteobacteria bacterium UBA4427 | reverse complement strand
AGCAGATGTCTCAAGCTTGATATCAAGGGTGAGCGTATCGCCAACAGCCATCGCATTGAGGTCACCGCCGCTAGCGGTTGCCGAGACAGACCAAGTCGCCGAAGCGAAGGCCGTCGAGGCCGAAAAAAGGATCGCCGCAGTGGCGATCAAAGAAGTAAAGAGCCGCATCTTTTTCATTCTCCTTAAAGTGAGCATCCGCATAATTCAGCATCTGCTCTTTCGAAGTGACCTACTCCGCTGTTTTTCAGCGAAACCAATCCGAGGCAGATCGATTTCACCCAGCATGGATCAGGACACAGGGCTTGGAGCGGCCAACCGAACTATTTCGGTCGGCCGCGCCAGATTTAAAAACTTAGGGCAGGCACGGTACCGTCACGCCGGCGCAGGAAAGTCCCGGACCGAGGGGCTGAGTACCTTGGAACTGAGCCAGGAAGGTCGAGAAGTCCGCCGTCGTCGTGAGGCCGTCACCGTTGTGATCCGTCGCGAGGTTGGGCGCACTACCCGTGAATGCGTCGAGGAAAATCGGGAAGTCGCCCGTGGTGATGAGGAAGTCGCCGCCTGCACCTGTGAAACCGTAGTCGGCGTCACATGCGTTGCCGTAACCGTCCTGATCAGTGTCGACCTGGTTGGAATCTTCCGCCGGGCCATTGGCCAGGGCCGTGCAGTTGTCGAAAGCGTCGGGAACGAGATCGGTATCCGTATCGACGACAGCTCCTGCGTTCGCGTTGAGCGCGAGTCCGAAGGCAAAAATGCTTACAAGCATGACGAGCTTGATCTTCATAATGTGTAATCTCCTTTGAGTAACGAGCCAGTAAAAGCCATTGAGCCATTGTGAGTAAAAAAGGTCAAGAAAAACTTTTCAAAAGCTGACGGGAATCTTCCCTGTCTCAAAACAGTACTTGAATCCCTTCGGGAATCATACAACTATCGATTGAGCGATCGATCACTATATGATGACGTTCGAGAAACGTTCGGCTCAGATTTCGAGTTCCTTGGCGTAGTTCACATGACAACAGCCACACCCCACCCGGAGTGATGCCGCAATAATAAGCAAATGACATGCCAGAACAACTCGTCGCGTAAGTCATTGTTTTTACTCAGATTCGCATAGGACTGCATCTTCCCGAGGGTAAACCTTTTCCCTTCGAGAGGAAAAGCCTTGCTCGACCCTCCCCAAAGCCGGGCCAAAGGCCAAAGTCATGGCTCCGAAGCCCGCCCCCGCTCGATGGTTCGGTTCCCCCGTTCTGACTCAGGGTCTTCAACGAAAGCTCTACGATGCGCCCATCGGAGCAAATTCTTCTAGCTCTGGAGCCAGCCTCGCCCAGGCCTTCCGAATCAGTTCGTCGGCGCGCTCCTGCGCTCCCTTTCCGCGCCCGACTCCCGTCGAGATGCGAATTGCCAGCATATGCTTGCTCCGCACAAAGGGGCTTCGATCCAAAGCCGCGGCCTGCCGAAACCACTCTGTCATCAAACCGCCAGAACGTGGGTAAAGGGAGTAAGAGAGCGCCGTCCGCCCACCGCGCCGCAACAACACTCTGCGCACTGCGGCGTCACTGCCCTCTAATTCAACGACGGATTCCTCAACGGGAACCCAGCCGCTCTCAGGCCAAGCCAGCCGCTTGCTCAGCATTGTGTACTCGCGCAAAGTCTCAGATCCGACCCCGAGGAAGACCTCCATCGGTTCACCTTCGAAGCGGACCATCCTGTTCGCATGGTCCAGATACCTGAGGCTCCCGCGAAACTGATAGTCGGGCTCGATCGATTGACGAATCGACTCACTGAAGACTCGCTCGAGGAGATCATCTGGGCGCTCAGCCAGCCCGCTGGGCGTCTTAAAGGGGACAACAGTCAACCCGATTGAGAGCATCCCGAAGAGAGCCACCGACATAAACGCGAGCCGGACCGGTCGCATCCCGGCAAGGCCTAGGGTCTGCGCCGACGCGATATCGCCGCGTTCCAGCGACTCTGTTAATGCCTCTCGGTCGCGAAAAAATCGTTCGAGCGCAAGATCCAATACATAGATGCCGGTGAGGCCCACCAGCAACATGACAATCCCCTGCAAATTATGAATCGAGTGAATCGAGGAGTGCGGATTCAAAACGAGCGTGACAACGCGAAGTCCATTGCTCAGGAAAGCAACCGCGGGTGCCAGAACGAAGAGAATCGCCGCGTGCCACCCGCTTCGCTCGAAGAGGTCGATCATCAGGATCGTCAGCATCGACAGGGTAACGATCGTCCGTACACCACTGCAGGTTTCGATGACTATGAAGGTGTTCTCGGGCCGTAGGATTTGATCACCCTGGACCAAGGACTTCACGCCGATGAAATTCAGAATGGCGCCGGCGTATTCCGCCGTGAATAGCTGAATGGGAAAGATCGCCGTCGAGAGCAGGACGGGAGGGAGCGGAAGGGCGAAGCCAATGAAGACGATCGGCAGCCAGAACGCACGCATCGCCGGCCAGCCGCCTAGCCCTAACACTGCCCCTACGAGAAGAGGAATCACACTCGCTAGTTGCAGGTCAGATGCCTGCGTGAAGTGCCCCCAGCCGAAAAGGCTGACCGCGCCTAACAAGAACAGGCCACTCGCGACCGGCGCCCCCCGCCCCGAGAGCAAGTCAAGATAGTGCGAACGACGGTAAAAGAGCCAGGCGGACAAAACGAGAACCGGCGCACCTGCTGCCTCGTTCGCTTCAAAGAAAAACTCTTCGCTCTGTAGAGCGATCGCCTGATGCGAAGACGGGAAGAAGAACGGGTAATACAGAAAGCAAACGAGCCCGCTCAGCGCGACCGAAACCCAAAGGAACGGGTTCGCCAGCCAGTTCTGGCTCGCTGTCTTCTCCTCGATCGATCCGTCGCTCAAGAACTTCCCTTTCGCTGACTCACCAATGGTCACGCGTGACGCGCTCCCCAGAGCCAATCTCGCGCCCCCCGCTCCAAGAACCGCCGGAGGCTACAGTGCTTCTTAACGGCGCGCCGCGGGATCTTCCCGGTAGCGCGCTCGTGGGCGGACAAGGAATCCTGCATCGTACTGCTCGAGGGAATGTGCGACCCACCCGACCATTCGGCCGAGGGCAAAGAGCGCCGTTGCCGACCCCGCCGGCAACGCCAACGCGCGGGATACAGCGACTAAGCCGACATCGATAGAGGGACCACCGAACCCGCCCTGCTGCATCGCGTCGACGAGCGCGACAACCGACTGAACCTCTGCGCGTTCCTCGTGCAACCCACGCGCAAGTTCGAGCAGCCTTTGCCCTCGCGGGTCGGAATGCGGGGAATAGATCGGATGCGCGAAACCCTCGATCACTTCGCCGCGCCTCTGCCGATCGTGCACAACCTCTTCGACCCGATCCGCCGGTCCCGCCTCAAGCAAAATTGCGTCGACTCGGTCCGCCGCCCCACCGTGCCTAGGGCCCGAAAGCGCCGCCAAGGCCGCAGAGATGCAGCCGTAAAGGTCTGTTCCCGTCGAAGCGGCGACCCGCGCAGCAAACGTCGAAGCGTTGAGTTCGTGATCCGCAGCGAGCACAAGTGCCTGGTCTAGAATCGCGATTTCCTGCTCTCCGAGATCGAGGCAGAAGCTGGCACCTACCGCGGCAGCCATAGACGGCGCCGCTAGCGAAGCCGTGACGGCCGTCTCGGTATCGATGCCATCGCGGCCGAGAGACAGCAGCGCCGCACACCGACGCAACAGGAACCGTGCTCGAGACAGAACTGCTTCGGGATGCCAGCTGAAACGTCCCGGGTCGTGGGCCGCCAAGAGGGGAATTACGAAGCTCATCACGGGCAGGGGCTCGACTCGCGTGGGTAACGCTCGAATTACGGCCTCGAGATCGATCCCGAGGCCCTCGGGCCGCCAGCCATCCGGGAGCTCGCGCTCCTGCCAATCTCCGGACCAAATCCCTTCCGCGACCCACTCAAAACGACGGCCTTCTTCCGCGAGCTCGATCGCCGAGCGACCCCGATAAATCGGTCCATTCTCGATCGAGATCATGGTGATCGAGCTGTCCATTACTGGCTCGCCCTGGCGAAGTGCCGCCGCTGCGACCGGACCATGCCCGGCGCGTGCATCTCGCCGAGCGCAGAGTCGTTCTAGATCTCGTCGGCGATAGCGGCGTGACCGCCCTTTCCCGCCCGGAACGCTCTGTATCAAACCTCGACTCGTATATGCATAGACGGTCGGGAGCTTGACTCCGAGCAGCGCGGCGGCGTCTCGTGCGCTCAAAAACTCGTTCTCTGCCTCGCGTGAAAAATGCCCAGCGACGTTGGGCTTGCCAGAGGGAAAGGCCGCATTGGCAGCGACTTCGGAGCTTTTCTCTGACATTGGGACTTCCTAAAGGGACCGAATCGCTCCCAGCCTCGGCGAAGCTTGGACTCAGTATCGATCAAAAGATTGAGCGGCAGACCATCTGAACCCTGTGGATCAGTTTTGATCCACTGAATCGGTTATCTCATAGTTGATTATATTAGTCAACTTGATCAATGTATTTTGAGGCGTCAATCTTCGTCGAGTATCACTCGGGATGTCATCCTTCGCCCGGGACGCAGGGAGAGAGATCCATGGAGCTGACGACGATCGCGACTCTTTGTGGGGCGAGCCTGCTCACCGCAGTCGTCTCCGCCGTCCTGGGGATGGCCGGCGGGATCATGCTCTTGGCGGTCATGCTCCTCTTCTTAGATCCAGCGGTCGCGATCCCGATCCACGCCTTGGTTCAGCTGACGTCGAACTCAAGTCGAACCGTGATTCATCGGCGCGAGGTTCGTTACGACCTGCTCTGGCCCTTCGCGCTCCTGCTACTACCCGCCGGATATTTCACCGTTCCGCTCGTTCAACAAGCCCCTGCAGATCTCCTTCGACTCGGAATCGGCGTCTTCGTGATCCTCGCGACTTGGCGGAAAAAGTGGCTCTTGCTCGGGTTTGATCCCGAGAGAATTCCAAGCGGACCGCGCTTCGCGCTCGTCGGGGCCGTCGCCGGAGCCGTCGGCCCGGTCGTCGGCGCCACGGGCCCCTTTATTGCGCCCTTTTTCCTAGGCATCGGACTCACTCGTTTTGAGCTGATCGGCACGAAGGCTGCGTGCCAGGCCGCCGGTCACCTCGCGAAGATGATGCTCTTCGGCATAATGGGCTTCGCCTATCTCGAGTACGGCCCCCTGATGCTCGGGATGGCGCTCAGCGTAATCGTCGGAACCGCCCTGGGCACACGCTTCTTACACCACATCGACGATGCGCGGTTCACGCAGCTCTACAAAGGCGCGCTCACCCTCGTGGCGGCCCGCCTGATCTGGTCAGGCCTAACAGAAATCACGAGCGCCTAATACGGATTTCAGCACAGGCCAGAGGCGCCACACCTCGAATAAGCCTAAGCGGTCGCGATTTCATCGCCTGCGAGCGAAAGTTTGATGAAAGCGGACCAAACGCGAGTACGGCTCGTATCTTGCGCACGAAGGGCGAGAGACCCACGCCATGCAGCTCGCGCTTTTGACCTGATCGTTCGCATTCGTCATCAGTCGCCACAGCTCCGTGCCAATGAGAATCCGATCAACAACACCACCCAGATCACGCCCCCGAGTGAATTCATCAAGGAGCGGCCGACCGAGGTCTGTTCCTCTTCGGAAGCAGAGTCGCTGCCTCCGCCTAATTGTCCGCTCGCCCGGGCATCCGCATAAACCTCTTCCTCAAATGCATCGCCATGAGAGAACGGGGATCCTTCCGAGGGCTCGAAGGGTGCGCGCGCCGGATCCGCATGGGACTTGGACTGGCCGGTCCGAACCCCGGTACCGAAATTATCATCGTCGTTAGGCCCAGTGGAAAAAACGCCCTCGCTCGCCGAGGCGAAACGACCAGGCTTTCCCGTCGGCCCACCGCAATGCATGCAGGTCTTCGCTTCGACCGGAAAGCTCACATCACATCTCGCGCAGCGAACTTCGTAGGGCGAAGCCTTGCTCT
>DGPZ01000014.1:0-22713 GCA_002390675.1 Deltaproteobacteria bacterium UBA4427 | reverse complement strand
ATTAGTGCACTCCTGCGGTCGAGATCAGCGTCGCTGGGTCGATGTCCATCGCACGCAATACGTGATCCCACATTGCTTCTGGCGGTACATCAAAAACCACATCCGGTGAGAGCGGCGCGACCACCCAGGCCCCTTGCGCCAGCTCGACCTCGAGCTGGCCGCCGCCCCATCCCGCATAGCCAAGAAAGATCCGCAGATCCGCCGGAGGACATTCGGCGAGTTGCTTGAACACGTCCATCGAACCCGCGAAGCAGAGTGAGCTGCCTAGCTGGGTGACGTGTTCCTCTTCAACGACCGTGTCGAGGCTGTCTTGAAAGAGCAGCCAACCCGTATGCGATTCCACAGGGCCGCCCCAATTCACTTCGGCGGCACTCTTGCCCTTCCAATCGAATTCCAGGCTCTCGCATAGATCACTGACACTGAGCTCGACTTCGCGATTCAGTACAAGACCAAAGGTCGACTCGGCGTCGTGATGCACAACAAGAACGACCGAACGACGAAAGTTCGGGTCGGCGAGCTGGGGCATCGCCACAAGTAGAGATGAACAGAGCTCGGATCTCGACACGCCATTCATCGTAGCAGCCGATTGAGGCCGCGAGCAGGGCGCTTCGTGCGATCTTCATTTCACGATCGCAACGACTCGGTACTCTGCGACCTCATGATTGATTCCCTCGACAGGCGATCCAATCCGCTCCCGAGTACGAGCTTCGCTTTGCTGCAGATCCTCGGCCTCGCCGGTTCGAATCACCTGTTGGTTCGCTTCGTCCGGGAGCTGCCGGGCTTTGCCGCGAGCCGAATCCACGGAGATCTCGCGCTTTTCGGAGAATCCGCCCTGATGGATCTCGACGAAGCGCTCCTCACCCTCGCCATTATCCCGGGCGTCGTCGAGGAATTGATCTTCCGAGGCCTCCTCTTCGCCCTTCTCCTTCGCTGGCGGGGCGCCGCCTGGGCCATCGTCGGCAGCGCCCTAGCCTTCGGCGCCGTCCACGCAGATCCCCATCTCTCCTTGATCGCCGCGATCCTCGGGCTGCAGCTTGGCCTGCTCCGATACGTCGCGGGATTGCCCCTCGCGATCTGCGCCCATGTCACGAACAACGCACTCGTGCTCGGCGCGCAGTACCTCGCCGAATCTCCAGACCCGCCCCTTTCGGTGCCCGATGTGCCAGGCATGACCCTCGCAATCGCCACCGTATTCTCGATTGCAGCCTGCGCAACGCTCCGGCATCACATCCGCAAACCGGACGCGCTTCCAGAGCCCTGATCAGGGAGCCGCGAACGTCCCTACAGAGGCAGTGCCAATCGGTCGAATGAGGCTGTAGTCACAAGCGCCGACGATCCCGCCGCGCGCACCAGTGGAGACGGCTATGACTGTTGCGCCCACCAATCCGGGCATTCTTCTCGTAGATGATGGTGAACTCGACGATGTTGCGGCAGTCCTGGACGATCAGAACATCGCCTACAAGCGACTTCGCGGGGGCCAGATCCCTTCCGAAGTGCCCCCCCCTCGCGATCTCCTGATCGTGACACCACGACGTGTCGAGCGTGTTCGTCGCGGGAGTCCTGCTGACGCGAATCCCGGCCGGCCGCTCCGAATCATTGCCGTTGCCGAAGACTCGCCGGCCATGCGTCGTCGTTTGAGGCGAAATGGCCTTCATCTTCTGATCCGACTCCCGGCCTCCGCCGAGATTTGGCGACTGCTCGTCGCTCGCGCCCTCTACCAAGGCAGCGAACGACGCACCGATCAACGCGTGACCGTCGGTGCCCCAGTTGAAATAGCGAAAGGCGCGAAGACTACGGAGACCGTGCTCCTAGATCTCTCGAATCGCGGTTGCCGGCTCCAAACGAGCGCTGACCTCACCGTCGGCGATTCCATCGAATTTACGATCCCCGCGGATGGCGAGGTCTGGTCGGAACAAGGTCCCCTCACGCTTAGCGGCCACGTTCGGCGTTTGGTCAGCGAGCCGGGCTATGACCGCTGCATGTTGGCGGTCGTCTTTGACCCCGACCTCGAAGAGAGCCTGCGAACCCGCCTCACGACCCTAATCAACTATTGGGCCTCAGGTCCCTATTCGATCGAATCCGCGATCGTGAGCGGTGCGCCGCCCATCCCGGCCTGCAAGATCGGCTCGCTCCCGGATCTCACCCTAGACGACGAAACAGATCCGCCGATTCTCGCGAGTGGCGAGGTTTGCGTCGAACTCAGCGAAGGCTCCGGCGCGACCCGACCCGAAGCGGGCGATGGCCGCGAGAGGCGAACACAGCCTCGGGGGCAATACGTCTCCTCGATCGCAGCGGAAGGCGCCCAAGGGCCCTTCGTCCTGATCGGTCGTGATCTCTCTCCAGGCGGCATGCGTATCGAGCGTCATCCCGACCTCGCGGTGGGCGATCATTTCGAAATCGCTCTTCATGGCCCGACCCCCGGCAACCCGATTCGAGTGCTCGCGGAAATCGTCCGCGATGACGGCGCAGGGGGCTTTGGCGTAATCTTCGACCACCTCGACCGCGAGAGCGGCGCCCAGCTTGAGAAGACGGTCGCATGCCTCCCGGACGTCGAATCTCTTGAGGGCGGCGAAATCGGAGGCCTCGGCGCGATTCTCTCAGAGATCGTCAGCAAGAACTGAGGCCTATCCGGTGCAGGGAAACTCGTCGTGCGCCGGATACGCGCGTCACGAGCGGCAATTGCGAGCCGCATTTGCGAATATGGGAGCAACTTAGGAGAAGCCCCATTGAGCGAAGAATCCAACCCGCTCGGCGATATCGCCGTAGACACGGAAAACCTGTACCGCGAAGAGACTTTCAGCGACCTGAAGGTCGCTTCGATCCGTCGCCTGACCCCAGTCAAAATTGATGGTCAAGACGATCCGAGCCGCCCGACGATGTTCATCGGCGAAACTACGCTGATGAGTCAGCGCGGCCCTCTCCCGATCAACTGTCCTATCGAAGCGACTAGCCTAACGGAAGCCTGCGAAGCCTTCCCGGCTGCCGTGCAAGCAGCCGTTGAGCGTCTCATGGAAGAAGCGCGTGAGATGCAGCGCCAGGAAGCCAACCGCATCGTCGTCCCCGGCCAAGGGCCTAGCGGCGGCATGGGCGGTCAAGGTGGCGGCGGACGCATCATCACCTAATCGGTGAATGAGCTGATACGCGAAGCACCCAGTCACGCCTAACGAGGCGGGCGAGGTGCTCAAGACAAGAAGCTAAAACGGCAAAGGGGCCGGGCTATAAAGCCCGGCCCCTTTGCCTATTTGACGCTAGGTCGGTCGATCTTTAGAAGATCGACTGGCCGTGGCTCGTCGCACAGGGACCAACCGTGGAGAGCTGACTGTTCGCGATGCCGGCCGCAACGCACGTGCCGAAGCTTAGCGGAGCCACACCAGCCAGTGTACCGGTGTAGGGCTTCACGTAGCCCCAAACCTGGTTGACGTCATCGCCATCGATATCAGCCTGAGCCGTAATCGTGTAGGCGCTATCCAAGGCGTTAACTTCGTACGCGAAGAAGACGCGACCTTCAGGCGACCAACCGAGGGAGTTGAAGCCGTTGATGTCACCACCGGTCAACTCGAACTCCACCTTTGCTGGACCCGGATTGGTCACGGCAGCGGCCGGACTCGATACGGCAACAAGGTACGAACCGAACTCAGCGAGGTAAGACTCCTGTGCCGTGCGGATTGCAGCGATGTTAACCTTGCCTTCAGAGCTCTTGGCTTTGAGCTGGAAGCGCAGGAAGTTGGGAATCGCGATCGCAGCAAGAATGCCGATGATGGCGACGACGATCATGAGCTCGATGAGGGTGAAGCCCTTATTGGACTTGCGAATGAGCTTGCTCATTATATGTGTCTCCTAAGATTTTGTTAGGTCACTCGAAGATTCGAGTCCCTGCAAAGTGCAGGTTGGCTGCGGTCTCCCCGAGTTCCCGTCCAGGAGGGGATTGGTTCCGCCGAATATTTCTAAGAGCAGGTGGTGTGCCAGCTCCGAAAAACTCCGATAAAAACCGACATGCGATCCGCAATTCCGCATACCAGGTTATTAGTCGGTCATCCGGAATCGAAGCTGAAGAAATACAGCGCATCGGAGGAATGTTGTTTTTCCGCTATGACGAAATCCGGCTCTCAGCGAACGAAGTGACGAACTACGGCATCCGCTACGCCATAAACCGTCACTCCTTCGCAGTCATAACGGAAGGAAAGAGGCCAGTCACAGGCAGCTAATGCGCAACTCGCGAGCCGTCCAAAGGGCCAATGTCGCATTTGCTCGCCGTTTCAGCTTAAACGCAGCGAAGCGGTAGGCCCCCAAGAGTCTCACGAAAGGCGAACGGGCCTATTCCAGCAACTGCCTAGCGAAAGATCTCGAAGGGAGGCCTTGGTCTCTCAGGCAGAGCCATTTAGAAAACGCACGTCGGCGGCGATGGAGCGTACGCCGTAGGCAGGGCCTAAAGGAGGTTCAATAAGTCCCGCGTAGAAACGCCGAAAGCGAAGGGGTGCTCAAAGAAGCTGAGCAAGAGTCCCCGCCGGAGCTGCGGGTACCCTCAGCAATCCTTGGGACCGGATGTATCAGATGCATCTGTGCTTGCCGCCTGTGATGGCGCCGAAGAAGAACTCGACGCCTCGGGTGCTGCGGCGGAAGCAGATGGAGGAGTCGCGGCTGTACCGCGTGCTGCGGGTTCATCGACGGCGGGGCGCCGAAGAAAAACGTCCCCGGGCTCATCCTTCACGCAGGGCGCAGGCTGACGCTGATGCGCATCCCAATGAATGCCGCACTCGGAGCACGCGAGGTCTGGGCCAAAGCGATGCCCCGAAGCGCCGGGACGATCTCCGGGTTCAACGGGTACTGCGCCTTCCTGGCTTGCTGCCTCGCTGGACCGATCCGATCGACTCACTACCCGCTCCCTAGAAGCGCATGCATCCAGTTCGGCGACGCGCAGACGCCATAGTATAGCGGGTCGTTTCAGAAGAGTGGGATCAACGGGAAGCTGAGGTGTCGTTCGTTGCGATTCGTGACCACTGAAAGGGCGAATCGAGACCTGAAATGCGAATCGGAGCGACATCGCGACCGAGATCTCCGGTCCAGCGATCCGCGAGCTGCGCCCGGCAGCCGCTTCGGTCACAGAACACTTCTTTCAGAATATTCGCTGCCAGCTCGCTCGACTTCTTCCACCAAAGATTGCTCTGCAGTTGAAGAACGACCACTCCAATTCGTGGGTCATCCGCAGGGGCAAGTCCTACGAACCATTCATAGCGGCCATACGGATCCTGGCCGGTCAAGTTACCGGTCTTCCCCGCGACCTTAAGATCGCCGAGCACGTAACGCCCTCTACGTGTTCGGAACGCGCTCTTCGCAGTGCCACGGGTCGTCGTCGCGACCATCATCTTGCGCAATGCTTCCGCCCGCTCAACTGGCAGCACCTGCCTTGGCGCAGCGCGGTCCGGAAGCGGGACCGAGCGGCCATCCTGATCCACGACCCGATCCACCCACCAAGGTTCAATCAATCGACCATCTGTGAGGATCCCAGTCAGCGAGGCGACGTGAAGCGGCGTAACGCGCAGACCGTCGAGCCCGCTCCCGAGGCGACCGAGGTCAAGACGCGTTTCGATGAGTTCGATGCGGCCCGGAGCGTGCCCCGGCGCAGCAGGCGAGAGCCACCCAAAACGCTCGAAAGTCGAACGCAATCGGTCCTCTCCGAGCACGTGAAGAGCCCACTGGGAGAAACATTGGTTATTCGAAGTCGCGATCGCATCCTCAAGACCGGACTCGCGACCGGACTTCGGACGATCTAGCCGCCGGCGACTGAGGCGATACTTGTTCCCGCGATAAACGCAGGACGTGTCCGCACCCTGCTCTTTCGCCTCGAGCATGGCGGCCGCGGTTAACACTTTGACGACCGACGCAGCCGGGTAGGCCTGCTCGGGCGGGAATTCCCCCTGATCCGTCGATGCATAGACGAGCAGTCTCCCCGTCCGCGTATCAATCACGATCGCGTGCCCCTGGTCGACACGACCTTTGCGAAGGACTTCAAATACTTCGCCCGTTAGCTTTTCGTCCAAGCTGTACTCGACGCGCCACGCATCGCTGCTCGCTGCGCTCCGTGGCGTCCGCTCTCCGGTGGCCGGACTTATGAACTCCACGAGACGAGGCGCGGCGGCGGGATCAAATTCAGCCGCGCCCAAGCGGGCCTCACCAAATCGGTCCCGAGTCGTCGGCGGGTCGGGAAGAATCTCGATGCTTCGCGGGAGCGGTGCGGCGGCGGCGGCGGCGGAAACCGATGGAAGCAACGACGTCGGTTGCTTCGCACCCCAAGCCGTAAGGCCTTCGTACCCGAGCCATCCCAAGCCGAGAACTGCGGTCGCAATCCCGAGAAGAGCCAGGCGACCCATCAGAGTCAGCCGCGAACTCCCTCGCCTGCGATTTCCCCGCCGGCGCATGCCCCGGCGGGAGAAAAGTGAACTCCGCCCCCCCCCGTCGAGCCCTGGCCCTCCGAACACCATCAGCAAGCTCACGCCGAGCTCCTGGTACCACACCTGTCCAGGTCGCTCCGAAGCCTCGTCGTTTTCGCCGACTTAGAGCGCAACGACGGACCGGATCTCCGGAATTTCTTCCTTAAGGCGCGCCTCGATGCCCATCTTCAATGTAATCGACGAACTTGGGCAACCAGCGCATGCCCCTTGGAGCAGAACTTCGACGACGCCGTCGCGATATCCAGCGAAACTGATCTCGCCGCCATCGCTTTCGACATAGGGCCTGACGTCCCGCTCCAAAATCTCACGGATCTTGGCAACGATCTCATCGTCCTCGGCGACCGCTGGCGGTTCGAAAGCCGGCCCTAAAGCCGATGCCCCTGCACCAGCCCAGGCTTTGATTTCGGCCACGATCGGCGCCGCGAGCTCGGTCCATTCCCCGGCTTCCTTCTTCGTAACCGTAATGAACGTCGGCCCGAGGAAAACACCTTCCACCCCATCGATAGCGAGGATCGGTGCGGCGAGGGGAGAGACCTCGGCCGTGACGCCTTCCGCAAACGAAGCGGACGGAACGCTGTCGGCAACAACCTGCCCCAAAACCCATTTGATGCTGTTCGGGTTGGGCGTCCGTTCAGCGTGCATTCGAAAACCAAGATCCATGGCACCGAGTCTAGGCCGATCGGGTCGGCGGGCCAAGACACCGCGTGCGATGGCGCGTCACAAGAAAATCAATGAGTTCTCAGTCAGAGCAGATAGAGGCAACGTTTCGAGCCTCCGAGTGGCTATGCTGCTCTGCCGTGTCTCGAGTTAAGCGCATCCTCACACGCCACGTCCTTCCGCTGCTCATTTCGGGCTGCGCGCTCGTCTATGTCTTCGGCTATGCGATCGACTGGCAGGCGATCCCCGAAGCAACGGAACGGGCCAACATGCCCTTGTTCGTAGGGATCACGATCTTGGACAAGATCGTCTTTTTCCTCGTGTGGACCCTCGTCCAGGCATCCATGGTGCGGCGCTTCCTCGCCCCCGTGCCCCGCAGGCAAATCATTGCGGTCAAAGGCGGGGCCGAACTTGTCCGGGCGCTGAATAATTCCGTCTCGGATGCAGCCTTTTTTTTGGGAATTTGGCAGCTCTGCCGCGCGCCGCTCCAGTCGGTCATTGCAGTCACGACGCTGCCATTCGTCGTACACTTCTTAGTCTTGTTAATTCAGGGCTCCGTCGCACTCATCTTCGTGCCCGCGGAACAAGTGCAGTCCGGACTTATTGCGGGCGTCGTCGCCTTTGGCTGGACGATCACCTTGGGTTTCTTCATCGCACGTTATTTCGGTGTCGTGGATCGCATCTACAAACTATTGCGTCTGGAGTTCTTCGACGGGCGCGTTCAGCTGAAAGATCTCTTCCCCTATTTCTTGATCTTTGCTGCTTTCGCGGCCGCAGACGTTTTCATCCAAGGCAGCGCGTCCCGAGCGTTCGGCGTCGAAATCGATTGGGTCGCGATGGTCGCGGGCATTCCCGTGCTCTACTTCATGATGATGCTGCCCAGCTTCGGCAACTTCGGCACACGTGAAATCGTTTGGGCCAACGTATTCCACGGCTACGGAGACGAGGCGTCCCTATTCGCATTCGCCTTGTGGACTAATGTCGTCTTTCTCGTAATGCACGTATTCATAGGCGTGCTCTTCCTGAACCGAGCTATGAGCCTACTCTCGGACCTTCGCCGAACGCGATCACACATCGACTCCGTTCGTCAGCCGATCTTGCGCGACGCAATGGACCCGTAGGCCAGCCGCCGCGAGTATCTCGCGCACTGCCTTTACTTAGCTACCCATTCGCTTAACTGCCGTTTCGTTCAGCTGGGAACGGGTGTTCGAATAATAACTTCGGGACCCTTCGGGGTGGCCCCCGAGAGTGTTTCTATTCGATCGAAGAGCGCAAGCACATCGTCGTGGAAATCTTCACGGCGCATCGCGCGCGCGATCTCCCCCGCGCGAAGCGGGGCTCCTAAGGCTTCCGAGAGTGAGCCCCCGGGACCAAGGATTCGCTTCGCATGAAGTGAGTTCTGATCGAAGGCCGCGCCTGCCGCGTCGTTAAGTGCCTGATCGACTCGCGGATCGTCCGCCGCGATCTTCAAGACACGACAGATCGCGGCCGGTACTAACAAATAGCTCTCGATATGCCGCCTTCCCCAAACGAAGAGTTCGAGTCCTCCGAGCCCTCCTTCGGATGCGACGTTAGGCGCCGCAGCTTGATTGAGCGCCGCGGACCGATTGAGTGACGCGGCCTGCGAGCGATTCAAGTCTTCGCCTTCCGGGTTCATCAGGATATTCGGCGCGTTAGGCCCATTACCAGCGATGACCCCCTGCTCGGGGTGATCGTCTCGATCGAGCACGACGAGCCCGGTCCATCCCGCTTCCTCGCCGCCGCGTTTACGAAAGTCGCGGACGGCGCGGGCTGGCTGTCGCCCCCCGAGAATGACTGTGTTTCGTTCGATGCATCGCGCGACCGAGGGCTCGATCCGACGCGCCCAACTCTCAAGAATGTCCCGATCCCGAGGCCCCTCTACATAAAGAACAAACCGCGAGGGTGTCTCTGGCGGCGGTCCGGCCTTTGATCGACGAGACGCACTGCTTGGCCGGCGCATACCTGACGCGCCGGAGGAGGAGCGAGAACGCTCTTTTGAACGATGGCGGTTCGTATCTTTACGAAACACGAGTGGCTGGGTTCCTTCCCGCGTGATTGTCGAATTCTAGTCCCGCTCAGCGGGCGCACACATATGTACCCACCGTCGATCCGTCGCCTACTAACTTACTCTGATCAGATCTCTGTGTCATGCGCCACGACGCCCGCAGCGCATCTACCGCGGGCGTCCCAAAATGTCTCGCATCAGATCCGCAGCCAAGAAATCGACGATTGAATCAGATTCAGACGAACGTTATGCTTACCATATGATTTCGATCGTTGTAGCTGATGATCATGGCATCGTCCGTGAAGGCCTCCGCCGACTCCTTGAGTCCGAAACCGACTTCAAGGTCTGCGGTGAGGCTTCGGACGGGCAAGATGTGTTGGACGAAGTACAACGTTCGAACCCAGATATCGTCGTTCTCGACATCACGATGCCTAAAATGGGCGGACTCGAAACCCTTGAACGACTCCGCTCCGAACACAAGGACACGCGGGTTATTCTGTTTTCGGTGCATAACGACCCACCCTTCATCCAAAGTGCCGTAGGGCTTCGTGTCGATGGTTACGTGCTGAAGAACGGACCTGCCTCCGAGATCGTCACGGCCGTTAGAGAAGTCATGAAGGGCGGGAGCTATTTCAGTCCGGCGGTCGCTCGTGAAATCGTCGAACAGGTCCGCTCTCCTAAAACGGACTCACAAGACCCCTTCAAGCTGCTTTCTGCGCGTGAGCGCGAAGTGCTCCACCTGATCGCCGAGGGCTTCACGGCAAAAGAAGTCTCGACAAAACTGTCCATCTCAACCAAGACAGTCGAGGCGCATCGCACCAGTCTTATGCGGAAACTGGGCGTCCGTAAGGCAACCGAACTCGTCCGTTATGCCCTGCGGCACGGACTCATAGAGCCCTGACACGTTCGACACGTTCCTCACAAACGGAAGCTTCGTTAGGCCGATCGTTCTAGTCGAATGAGAGTTTCGACATGGGGCGTCTGCGGGAAGAGATCGAATAGCTCGACCGACGCGATGGAATATCCGTCCTGCAAAATCTCTGAGAGATCTCGTGCCAACGTCGCGGGATCGCAGGACAAGTAGACGATCCGCTTAGGCTTAGCCTTTCGGAGTGCCTCGCGGACGCTTTCCTCGAGTCCAATCCTGGGCGGGTCCATCAACACAACGTCGGCAGCAGCAAGTCTCTGCACCAAGTCGCCACGTGTTTCGACTCGTCCTGAAAGAACTTCGAATCGGTCCGTGACGCCACAGCGACGAAGGTTATACGTGAGATCGGCCACAGCCGAACGATCGCTCTCAAGCGCCCAACCCTTCGCACCGGAACGCGCGAGTGGAATCGTGAAGAATCCGATTCCGCAATAAAGCTCGGTCACGAGGGGCGTCTTTTGGGGTTCGTCCCCTTCGGATCCAACGACCCGCGATTCCGTCAATAAGCAAGCTTCGGTCACCGACTCAACCAGCGCATCCCAAAGGAGAGCATTGCCTTGCAGGAAGCTTTCGCTGCTTACGCGCAAACGCTCTCCCGATAAATCAATTGAGACTGAGCGCGGCTTGCCACGCGATCGAACTCGCGAAACCAAAGCGGGCCCTGTCGACCCCGCCGTTACGCTCCACTCCCGCATCTTCGCGTGCTTCGACTCGCCGTTCTCGCTTGAGTCATTTGAGTTGCCCGAATCTTTCGTTTCCGATTCGGCGCGACACTCCTCGACCCGCTCTTTCAGGACTGCATCTGCGGCCGGCACCAGAACGGGGCAATGGTCGACGACTTTCACATTTCTCGAGGACCGTTCTCGATAGCCATAGCCCGTCGGCGCCTCAACAAATTTCGCTCTTGCTCGATAGCCATAGGGCGAAGGAGACGCGACGATCAGCGGCAGTTCGTCCAATTCGATGCGGCCTATTCGGGCCAGCGCGTCGCGCACGATGACGCGTTTCGCCTCGAGCTGGGCTTCGTAGGCCAGGTGCTGCCAAGTACAGCCTCCACAGACACCAAAGGCCGCACATTCAGGCTCGACCCGGTCTGGGCTCGGTGTTTCGAGGCGGGTGATTCGCGCACGCACAAAGCGCTTCCGCTCCTCAACAGACTCGAGTTCGACCCGATCGCCGGGCAAGCCGCCTTCAACGAAGACAACTCGACCATCTTCAAGCCGAGCGACGCCATCGCCTTCGGAGGAAAGGCGGTCAATCGTGACACAGACGCCATCAACCGACGCCTTGGTTTGAGGCGCAGTGGGTTTGTTCTCGGAATTTGTCATGGTCTCGGATTCAGTTGCTATCGCTGGTCGCGTTGGGGTCTTCGGCGATATGCACTCGGGTAATCCGGCTTCCGGAGACGTCGATGCACTCTAGGCGATAGCCAGGTACGTGGATACGCTCACCCTTTCGGGGCGCGCGCTCGAGTGTATTGAAGCAGAGCCCGCCGACGGTGTCGCCCTTTTCAGCGGGAACCTGCCAACCCGTCTCTCGATTGAAGTCGAGGATCTTCACGCGCCCGAGTACTTCGTATGTCCCATCAGAAAGCTTCCGAATCGTGAGCAACTCTTCAGAATCGAACTCGTCTCGAATCTCTCCGACGATTTCTTCGAGGATGTCTTCTTGAGTCACGAGCCCTTGAGTCACCCCGAATTCATCTTTCACGAGGGCGACGTGACAGAAAGCGCGCTGCATCTCAGTCAAGAGACGGAGAATCGGTTTTCGTTCCGGAACGCGTAAGACGGGCTTCAGAATCCCGAAGATTTCATTCCCGTCCGCACGATGGAGCTTGATCAAGTCTTTTAGATGAATGACGCCTAACACGTGATCGATCGACTCTTCGTAGATCGGGACTCGCGTATAACGTCCTTCGAGCATCTGCTCGATCAAATCCGAGACCGGCGTGTCGGTGGGATAGGCCTCGATTTCTGTTCGAGGAACCATGATTTCGGAAACGTCCATCTCGGCCGCATTCGAGGTCGCGCCGATGATCGCAAGCGGCGAACCCGCATCGTCATCATCCGCAGTCGCTGCCCGCGCAAGGCGAAGTACTTCCTCAGATCCCAGCGGCTCTTCGCCCTCCCCGGCACCCGTCACCCGGCGTACAAGCGGCTCAATCGCACGATCGAAGACGCCATGAATCGGACGAAGCATTTGGTGAAAGAGATAGAGCGGAAGGCCTACGAATCGCGAGACGGCTCGGGGGTGCCGCGCAGCAACCGCCTTCGGAAGAATTTCCGAGAAGAGCAGTACCAAGATCGTCATGACGATCGTCGCGACCGGAATGCCCACTTCAGCGCCTAACAAATAAATCGCAAGGCCAGAGGCCACCGACGCACCCAGAATATTCACGACATTATTGCCGAGCAGGATGGTGACAAGCAGACGCGACGACGATGAGGTCAGATCGCGAACAGCGATGTCGGCAGGACCGACGGACTCCTTGTTCTCTGCGTCGAGATCATGTGAGCGGAGACGGAAGAGCGCGGTCTCGCTCCCGGAGAAAAAGGCCGAAGCTGCGAGGCAGGCCACGATGATCAAGACGGCGCCGAGAATTGACATCAGTTCGTCTCCTTCGAAAAGCTGGCCACAAACTGAGATACGGGCGCGTTCGCCGAGCGCATCAAGGCCGCAAGAGGAGGAGGAGGGATGTCGCTAGATGGTTGGGGGGAGTCCATTGAGTAGTTAAAATCTACCTCGCGTCCTAAGGCCGAGCAAGATCGCCCCTCTCCGTAGCCTTCTCAGCCCGATGCAAGTAGCGAGCGAACTCTTCGGCAGGCAAGGACTTGCTGAATAAATAGCCCTGTAGTTAATCACAACCCGGTTCCGTCAACATGCGGCCCTGCGCTTCGGTTTTTACGACCTGGGCGACGATTGCAGAGATCATATCTTCGTCACTCTCTCCAATCCCCGACACAAAAAAGCGATCGCAGCAGGTAAAAATGACCTCAAAGTGTCCGGCGCCACATGTTCTATTCCGAAAGATCAAACCCCTGCGCGGCGAGCCGGGTTCGGAGATCAGAAGGATTCTCGCTAAGCAGCGCCCGCAATCGCTTCAAGACCGGGCGATCCCATCGCGACTCGGGCACAACAAAATCGTATTCCTCGGCTTGAAGCGGAACGAAACGAAGGCCCGCATCCCTGGCAACGGACTCAATCGTCACGCCCCAATCCGCCCGACCTTGATCAATTGCGGCGGCGACGGCGTAGTGGGAACGCGGTTCATACGGATAGCCCGGCGGCTTGCGCCCCCCAAGCAATCGGTCGATCAGAATTCTTGTACCGGCACCGCGGTTCCGATTCACCATTCGCACGCTGGGATCTTCAAGGAGTTCTGTGATGTCGCGCGTTTCGTCTGCGCGCGTCGCGATCCCCTGCATCCGTCGATAGCCGCGCAACAACTTCAGCCCTGGTTTAAGAAAGGGCACGTTGTAGCCGTCGGTCTCTGGATCCAATAGATGAATTGGTGCTAGGTCACATTCTCCCCGGCTCGCTGCAGCAAGTCCACCGTGGCTGCCAACCGCAAGGAGTTTCACAGAGACACCGGAAGCGGCGAGTTCGCTAGCGATCAGATCTAGCCCCGCGCAATGGCTTCCGATTACGACCAGATCAGCGACGCTGACATCACGCCCGATCAGAGTGACTTCGACTTCGCTATCCGCCGCCACGAGTTCCGTGTTGCGACCGATTCGAACGAAACCGTCGGCACGACTGAAGCTCGTAACGCTGCCACTGCCCTTACCCATCGGATACGCCGAGAGCTTTCGGCCCTCGTCTTCCACGAGCCCGACCAGCAAATACTCAAGACGGCCCCGTTCGCTTTGGGTCTTAATCGCGAGCCGTGCCGTTCGAGTTTCCCGATCCTCCGACGGCTGGCCAGCCAAGTCGCGAATCAGAGGCGCAACGAATTCGTGAAACGTAAAGATCGCTGAAGTCGGGAAACCGGGAAGAATCACCACCGGCTTTTCTTTCTGCGCCGCCAAACAAATCGGCTTGCCCGGCTTGAGCGCAACGCCGTGCACGAGAATGCCGGGCTTGAGTTCGCCGACGACAAGCGCATTCAGATCACCCTCACCCTTAGACGTCCCTCCCGACAACAGCACCACGTCGGAATCCGCGAGCGCTTCGTGCAATGCCTTCCTAAGAGCATCTAAGTCATCTCGAAACGCACCCCAAAAGACTGGCTCGCCGCCAAGCTCATGAACCGCGTCAGCCAAAATTCGCCCATTACTGTCAAAAACAAGACCTGGGCGCATAGCCTCGCCGGGCTGAACGATCTCATCCCCGGTCGATAGGACCGCGACTCGTGGCCGCCGCACAACCGAAATGGACTCACACCCAATCGCGGCGAGAACGCCAGTTTCCCGAGAGCTAAGTCGCACCCCCGCAAATAATACGGTCTCCCCTCGTCCCATATCTGTCCCGGCAAAACTCACGGCGGCGCCGGGCACTCGCGGCGCTCGTACCAATACACAGCCATCGTCTTCTGGGTCGACATCGGTCACTTCGATCGGTGCCACAGCATCCGCGCCACGAGGAAGCATTCCGCCCGTCGCGATCGTCGTTGCGGTCCCTCTCGTGACCTCAATTTGCGGGGCGATCCCGGTGGCCAGTACTTCGTTGTTCAGACGAAGTCGAATCGGTTGTTCTTCTGAAACGCCAAACGTATCCGAAGCTCGAACTGCGAAACCGTCCATATTCGACCGATCGAAACCGGGAACATCGACCTCCGCCCTAACGTCCTCCGCCAGAACGCGCCCAAGCGCCAACGCGAGCGGCACTCGCTCAGAAGAGAGTGCAGCGCGCCCGACAACTTCACGCCAGCGTGCCTCGGCCGCATCCCTATCGAGCACTTCTAAAAATTGCTGTTGCTTCCGACCAGAGCCCTTCACGCGCTCCACCCTCCTCTAGCGGCGCCAGCCAAGCCAATTTCAGCACCGGGCTCTTCGTCATAGAGCAGTACATCAACTTCGGCGCCCTCGGGCATGCCTTCGAGTTCTCTCGCCACAATCACGGCACCGGCAGCACGCACGGTCGAAGAAAGAATCGAAGCCCCCGCCGTGGCGAGCGGCGTCGCGAGCCCGTTGTCGACGGCGACCCGTACGTAGTCGGTGCGTCCGATTTCCGAAGCGATCTTTCGGGCAAGGGGGACGCGCGCATGGCGGTGAGGCCAGGCTCGATTGCGACCGCCTAACGCACGGATCGTCGGGCCTGCGAAAAATTCGTACGCGGCGAGACAGCTCACGGGATTGCCCGGGAGAAGGAATACGAAGCGGCCATCGATGCGGCCAATTCCGGTTGGACTTGACGGGCGCATAGAAATTCCATGATAGGAAAGTTCGCCGAGCTCCGAGAGAAGACGCGGTGCATGATCCTCCTGGCCAACGGACGTGCCCCCGGAAACGAGAACGACATCAGCGTCGTCACTCGCCATGGCCTGGCGAATCCTCTCCGGGATATCAGGCAAGATTTCAAAAGGCAGCGACGAGCCGCCATCCCTTGCGATCAAACCACGCAGTACGACTGAATTGCTATCGACGATCTGTGAGCCGCTCGGACTCGAGCCCGGCGGCAACAACTCATCGCCCGTCACGACCAACCGAACCCGCGGAGCCCGGACGCAAGAAATTTCAGCGCGCCCAATCGAGGAAAGAAGCCCAGCATCCTGAGGTCGCAAACGGCGACCGCGCGAGAGCACGACTTCTCCACGCCTAATATCTTCGCCGATCGCGCCTACATTCTTTTGCGGTGCGACGGCTTCCGAAATCGAAACGATCCCGCCCTCTTCTTCACAGACCTCGGCCTTCACGACCGCGTCTGCGCCATCCGGGATCGGCGCACCCGTCATGATCCGAATCGCCTGACCTCGTTCGAGTCGCGGCTCAAAGGGCGAACCCGGAAGAGAAATACCGACGACGTTCAATCGAATCGCGTCGTAGTTAGAAGCGCCGAAACTCTCCTCACCTAAAATCGCGTAGCCATCCATAGCCGATCGCGGAAACCCTGGAACATCGAATTTCGCCGTCACGTCCTCCGCCAAGACACGCCCGACACATTCGAGAAGCGGCACTGTTTCGCCACCTAATACCTGGGCATGCTCCGCCAAAAATGCATCGACTATCTCTACGTCAACCCGCTCGGCAAACCCTCGCATTCGAACATCGTGCTTCACCTTGGCGATCCCCTACTCATCTTCGTTCACGCGCGACCCACTCGTCGCGCGGTCCGTGAGGTGAAACAAGAAGACGGGCAAGAAGTATAACCCCTTGCCCGTCTCTAAGAACCAATCCCTGCGCAGGCTAAAAACCTAGGCCTGAGAGCGGAGACAATCAGCCACTAGCCGCGGCCGTGTAGAGCTCTTCGCGAGGCTCGAAGCGAACCTTCGAAGCGTTGATAACGTCGAGGGACACGTCGAACTTCATGGCGTTATCCGGGCCGATGCCCTCGTTCACCAAGCAGTCGGAGAGACCGTTGTCCTCGTCCTTCCAGCCGGCGGCCGTATTGAAGCTCCATTCGTCCGATAGACATTCCCAACCCTGGTCACCGAGCTGTTCGCGCGTCACGTCTTCTCCATAGAAGAGCGTGTAGTAGTCCTTCATCAGGTCGATGCTCGGCGAGATGAACTGACAGAAACCCGAGGAGTCACAGACCATGTTCACGATCTGACATTCCTGCGAAGCCTGAGCCAGCTGGTCTTCCGTAAGACCCGGGTTCACGACCAAACCGGCCGTGTGATCCGCGCCCATCGGGCCGGCTGCGTAGGTCACGCCCGTCGCCTTCAGCGGTCGGGGATCCCATGCCGGAATTGCCTGTCCACGACCGTGAGGAACGCGCTTGTGACCGCGTCCCTTACCCGTCGCAACAGCGCCGTTCCCGATCATCTTACCCAGCTCCGTACCTTCGGCGACTTCCTTGAGCAGCGCGATGGCCGCACCCGAGTCGCCCCATTCCATGCCACCCGAATCCATGAGGATGGCAATCGCGGCACCCGCCTCGATGGTATCGAGACCCACTTCGTCACAAAGTCGATCGAGCTCAGCGACTTCGTCGAAGGTCTTGATCGCGCAGGAAGCGCCTAACAGAGTCAGCGTCTCGAACTCGAGAGCCGACGTCTTGTAGTTGCCGTCCTTGTCGTGAACGATGTTCGAGCACTTCACGATGCAGCCGGTCATGCAGTTATGCATGCCGCCGCCACGCTCTTCGAAGCTCTCAACAATTCGCGCACCGTCGAGAGTATCGACGTCGGGGCTCTGCCCTTCGGTGCGGTTTTTGTAGACGAACGTGTTCAGCATATTCGCCAACGGGACAACCGAGGACGTGCCGTGCTTGAACATCTGCGGGCCGTCGAGATAGGTCTTCGAGTAGCTCTTGTTCAGCTTGTTGAATTCCTTGCTGGCGGGCTGGCGAGTCTTCGCCTTGCCCGGGTCGACGAGGACCCACTTAAGACCCTTGCTTCCCATCACAGCACCGAGGCCACCGCGAGCGGCGTGACGAGCCGGGCGGCGCTCCTGGTCCTGATCCGTGCAAGCCACCGAAGCGCCAGCGAGGCGAAGTTCGCCGGCCGGGCCGATTGAGATCACGCTGGCACTCTTGGATTCGTTTGCCAGAAGCTTTTCGCAGCATGCGTAGTTGAGCATGCCCTTGTAGTCGCTTGCATCAACAACAGACACTTCACCTTCGTCGATGCGCAGGCCATAACGTGCATCGGCATCGGCGGGCTGGCCCTTCACGACGACGGCACGAATGTTGAGCTTCATTAGGTGCTGTCCGGGGTTGCCGCCGGCGTTGGCTTCCTTGATGCCGTTCGTAAGCGGGCTCTTGCCGCCAATCGAGATGCGGCCAGAAGTCGGTGCCGTCGTTCCCGAAAGAACGCCGGGCGCCATTACGAGCACGTTGTCGGGACCCAGCGGATCGCAGGTCGGATCACAGTCGCGGGTCATAATCTTTGCGGAGAGACCTCGGCCACCAAGCAACTTCCACTCTTCGGGGAAGGGCTCGTAGCTCGACGTCTGATCCGTCATGTTGACGATGAGTAGGCGATCGCCCTCGGGTCCGGCCATGTGTCAAATACCTCTAATTGCAGTTAGGTGGCGGTCTGGGAATAAAATTGAAATCGGAAGACGCTTTTGCCTTGGGGGACGTCCGATCTCACGCGCCCTGCACTGCCAGCCGCAGTACTGAGCGAAGGGAGAAGTTCCTCCAAAGCGGAGTCTGTTGCAATGCTCTCGAGCGGCTTAGCCGCCAGCGATGGCCGCGATCACTTCGATCTCGTCCGAAGCGGTAACAGTCTGAGCAAGTGTCGCCGGGTCGCGATCCAGCAATTCGCCGTTCAAGGTGACTTTCACGAATTTGTGGATCTCCCCCGTCGCGGGGTCGATGACGAGTTCTCGCAGGCCGGCAAATTTTTCTTCTACAAGGTCGAAGCAGGCACGAATCGTCTCGCCGTCGACATCGGCGCTGGACTCCCCGCGGGTGGGGGCTTGAAAAATAATGGGGATGATGACCTTGGCCATGAGTGGGTTCTCCTGATCGAGTGAGGCGGATTGGCATTCGAGAAAGGCTCGGCGACCCCGGGCGGGTCAGGCTGGGTCCTGGCTCGGATAGTAGTAGCGACGTTTCGCCGGAATCTGCCAGAAGCGATCGTCCGGAGCATCGAACGCTCCCGTCGCCTTCATGGCTCTCGGAAGGGACTCGGGGAGCCAGGCAGTCAGGAAGCCGTCCCTGCCGCGGCCGTGATGGACGCAGCCTGTATCGAGCCCGCGGAGTCCCTTGGCGACGTGAAGACCCTGTCGGGCCCAATGGCCATAGACGATTCCGTAGTCGTGCCCCGCGGCCTGCCAGGCCTGGTGCCACGCGCCTTCTGGCTTTTCCGGCTCTTTGCTCGACCAGCCATCCAGGGCTCCCGATCGGCCGCGTGTAAGACGTCCCAAATCGTTCCGCACTGGATCCTGCTCGAGACCCATCGCAAGAAAGGCCTTCGCTGCCGGCTCTTCGGCAGCCAGGCGCTCGGACACCGCCGCCGCCCGCGCCATTAATTCGTCCCTTGACCATCCCGCCCCAGCCGACGCGTGCAGCATCACGAAAGGATCGCCTGAGATTTCGCCAGAAACAGCAAGCGGTCGCCGACGCAGCCAATCGATCCATTCCCCGGCGTTCGGAGCCTCGAGCACATCGCTGATCGAGTCGTTCTCGCTCAGCTCGCGCTGGCCCCAATAGGCCTGAATCAGGTGGATCTCGTGGTTTCCGAGCACGAACTCTCCGCGGCCAGACTCGACGAGGCCGCGAATTCGCTTGAGCGCGGTCAGATTATCGGGGCCACGGTTCACGATGTCGCCGGCGACCCAAAGCGAGAAATCATCGCCAAAAGCGTCGGTCGCGCGAGCGAAGAGCGTTTCTAGCTCTTCGGCGCAGCCCTGTACGTCGCCTACAAAGATGCGCTGCATAGATCCTCTCCCTCGACTCGCTTCACGCGCACCCTTTACCTACCTCGCGCAATGCAGCGATTGGAGAGCCGACCGATGCCTTCGATTTCCGTCTCGATCAATTCGCCCTCGGCGAGGTATCGACGTGGATCACGAACACTTCCGACACCGCCGGGGGTGCCGGTGAAAATCAAGTCTCCCGGCAACAGCACGCAGTAGCTCGAGATGTGCTCGATCAACTGGGGCACGGTGAATATCAGGTTCGAGGTGCGGGACTCCTGCATCTGCTCACCGGCCACCCAGCAGCGAACCGCGATGTCATCCGGGTCTTCAAACTCGTCGAGACTGACTAGCGCCGGGCCCGTCGGGCCGAAATTCGTGGCGGATTTGCCGAGACTAAACTGCGGGGGTTTCGACGCGAACTGGAGCCTTCGGTCGGAGATATCCTGACCCGCTGTCATGCCGGCCACGTAGCCCCAGGCTTCGTTCGCTTTTACATCCTTCGTCTCGCGCCCGATGACGACGACCTGCTCTACCTCCCAGTCAACTCGGTTACCTGTGAGCGGCACCTCGGCGTTCGGGCCCACTATGCAGCTGGGGAATTTAGTAAAGACCATCGGCGTTTCCGGGATCGGCAGGTTCGCCTCCTCTGCGTGATCCCTGTAGTTGAGGCCGATGGCAAAGACTTGCGCCGGATTCGGCACAGGAGCGCCCAATGTTGCGTCATCGACTAGGGGGCATCCGCCCGTGGCCGTCTGCTCGGAGGCAAAGCTCCGGATCGCGTCCCAGTCCCCAAAAGTCGACATCGGGTCCGACGAAAAACGGCCGCCACTGTGCTCTTCTAAATCTACAAAGCGGCCGGCGATATCCAGACCCGATCGGCCTCTGTGGTTGACTAAGCGCATCCGTGTCTCCCTTATCGAATTCTCTGCTCACGACCTCAGACCACTGCGATCGGGCCCGCGGACCCATGGTTCTAGTGGGCGCCCATCCTAACGCCTCCCGACCCGATCGCCGAGAACGATCGACTGAGTGGCAGCCATCCGGCGCCTCCGGGATCTCCGCCAGCTCCCCTGGGGCCTGAAATCGCCTCGGTAGGCAAACCTCCGACAATCTGAAGGTCGCCGGCACGCAGGCTTGGTGTAACCTCCCGGCGGTCAGTTGACCGAGGTTTGCCCCCCGAAACGATCCGCCGAATTAATTAGCGGGCCCCGACTCGGACGGACGAGCCCCGAAGCACGGCATCGACCCTTGATCGCGTTCGTCGCGTCATGCTCGAGTTGTACTCGGCCTGTATTCGGCCTGTACTCGGCTTAGACGAATAAGAGGTTTGGTGCCCCAAACACCACCGATGGCGTGGCCTCGGATGGATTCTCTCGCGGGACCGGAACAAACCGGGGACCGAGCAAGAGTGCGGGTAGGAGCTGGGTGGCACGTCGAATCATCATCTGTGACGGAGCCGAGAGCGCGCGACTTTGGAGCCGCACCGGTGCCGATGAGCTTGAAGTTCTTACGTGGATTCCACGCGAGGACGAGAGCCGTGCGCGCCCGTCTGGCTTCAAAATTCTACAGGGCGGTCTAGAAGAGGAGGCGATAGCCAAGCTTGAGCCAACCCCTGAAGACGAATACGCCCTCGTGAGCGACGACGGTCCGTGGACGAGACTCGCCGTGCGCGAAATTCGGAAGCTCGACAAAGGTGCTTCGATCCTGGTCCTCTCCGACAGCCTGACCGAGGACGATCTTCCCGAACATCCTTCCCTTCGCCGCACTGGCTGGAAGACGCTGATCCGCGACGACATCAACGAGGAATTCGGTCACCTCGCTAATCTCCAACGCGTCGTAGAAATTCGCGAGCTGCTGGGTACTCGAGAAAAAGTCGGCATCTTGCTCCAGCCCGACCCGGATCCCGACGGAATCGCAAGCGCCTACGCCCTTCGGTACTTGCTAGGCCGCAAGCGAACGACCGCTCCACTAATGTCCTTCGGTCAGGTGCAGCGCCCCGAGAACCAGGCGCTATGCGATGCGATAGGCATCGAAGTGCGCGTAATCACTCCGGAAGAACTTAACGAGTTCGATGCATTGGTACTCGTCGACGTTCAACCGAACGTGTTCGGCGACCACCCGCCAGAACGCCTCAAACAACCGGACGTCGTCATCGATCATCATCCCGAACGTCCGGGCTATAGCGCGACCATCAAAGACTTGCGCGTGAGCTACGGCGCTACCGCCTCGATCCTCACCGAATATCTTCGTGCGACCAAAACCGAAGTCAACGCAAAACTCGCCACCGCTTTGCTCTACGGCATCAAGAGTGACACGCAGTATCTGGGCCGCCAGACAAGCGACCGCGACATGCTTTCCTTCGCCTATTTGCATGCATCGCATAGCCCTGCCCTCCTCCGACGCATCGAACGCCCTGCCCTTCCGATCGACGGCCTTAAAGCCCTCGGCCGCGCACTCGCCACGACCGATGTCCGCGATGGCATTAATATTCTTGTATTAGGTCGTGTACGCGAAGACGTGATCCCGCAAGTCGCCGACATGGCGCTTCAGGCGGAAGGCGCAGAATGGTCGATCGCAGTAGGCACAGTCGGCCGCAACCTCGTCTTTTCCGTCCGAAACGTCGGCTATGTTCGAGCGGCGGGCGATGTCGTCCGCGCAGTCGTCGAGGGTCTCGGCGTCGGCGGCGGCCATCGCTCCATGGCGAAGGGCATCATCCCACTCAAGGCGTTCCGCCAGGTATATGGCCGGGCGGATCGCAATCAGATTCGCAGCGCGCTCTACGATGCCTTCGTTCGCGCCATTAACGACACAGGCGACGAATTTTGAGCGTTCCTCGGCTGCTCTTCAAGGAGCAAGCCGGAACACCGCCACATTGAAAGTAGAGAAGCAGGATCTATGCCGCGCCCCAAGGCCCTCTCCGCAGATGAGACCAACACACGCTTAGCCGCTCTTGATGGCTGGGCACTTGAGAACGGCAAACTCCATCGCGAGTTCGTTTTCGCCAACTTCATCGAGGCCTTCGGATTCATGGCGAGCGCGGCTCTCGTCGCCGAGAAAATGGACCACCATCCAGAGTGGTCGAACATCTACAACCGAGTGGCTGTGGACCTCACGACCCATGATGCCGATGGCGTAACGGAGCTCGACTTCGAACTCGCCGCCGCAATGGACAACGCATCAAAC
>DGPZ01000201.1:10235-21271 GCA_002390675.1 Deltaproteobacteria bacterium UBA4427 | reverse complement strand
CTCGGGAATGCGCACCTCGCGCAGCAACTCCAGCGCCCGCTTCGTGGCCTGATCGCTGTCAAGTGACCTGTGCAGGCGCACACCTTCGGTCAATTGACGTTCAACGGTAAACACCGGGTTCAGCGCCGTCATCGGCTCTTGGAAAATCATCCCGATGCGACCGCCGCGAATGCGACGCATTTCGGTGACGGGGAGCGAAAGGAGTTCTTCGCCGTCAAGTTTCACACTGCCCGAGGTCACTCGACCGGGCTTAGGCACCAATCGCAGAGTCGAAAGCGCCGTCATCGACTTACCGGAGCCAGACTCACCTACGAGTGCCAGCACTTTGCCGCGTTCGAGATCGAATGAAACGCCATCGACGACGGGAGTCATCCCATCTTTCGACGGGAAGGCTGTACGCAGGTCGCGAACTTCGAGCAGCGCCATCCTAGGACTCCCTCGCCGTTCGCGGATCGAGTACGTCACGCACCGCGTCGCCGACCGAGTTGACCGCGAGGATTAACCCAAAGAGCGCACTACCCGCCGCCGCGATATTCCACCACACAACCGGCTGCCTCGACAACTCGTCTCGGGCCCCATCGATCATCTGTCCCCAACTCCCGTCCACGCCAATGCCAAGCCAAGAGAGCACCGCTTCCGAAAGCACTAGTCCCGAGAACATCAGTACGAAGGTGATCACGATCAGATGGGCAAGATTCGGCAGGATATGCCGGAAGATAATCTTTGCCTCAGACACGCCTAGCGCGCGCGCCGCCTGAATATAGTCGAGTTCCCGCAGCTTCAGCGTCTCCGCGCGAGTCAACCGACAGAAGCCAACCCAACCCGTAACCGCCAGCGCGATGCACACCGAAAACGTACTTCGCCCCATCACCATAATCAAAGCGATCAGCAGCAGCAGACTCGGCATCGACGCCATCGTCGAAATCAAGAAGAAGACGAAGTCGTCAAAGCGCCCTCCGAAATACCCGGCACAGACGCCGAATAACAAAGCTAAGGGGATCGCAATGAGACTCGTTAGACCTCCGATCAAGAGCGCCACCCGCGCGCCTTTAAGCGAGAGGTAGAATACATCGCGACCAAGAATATCTGTGCCTAGTGGATGGCCGCCTGGATGCCGCAAAGCATCACCACCGTAGAACTCGACCGCGGCGAAGGGCGCCGAGTAGCTGGCTTCTCGGGAGTCGAGGAAGGCACGGTCAAGAACCGAAAGCGGAGCGTTTGGAAGCACGCCAACCGCGTCATCGGGCACGCCACCGGTCCAGGAGACCGAGTCGGCCAGGCCAATCAAGAGATAGACGCCAACTACCAGAATGGCGAAGCGGCGGCGACGCCAGAGTTCAACGGCTGCTTCACGCCAAAGGCGCTGTGCACGCACGACTCGGGCCGCAAAGACGAGCCCAGCGAGCAGGCCGAGCGTGACGAGATTCGAAAGGATGTGCGGCTCTAGCCAACTCATTCGACGCTCACCCGGGGATCGACAAGGCCATAGGAAATGTCGGTCGCGACCTGACCAAACACGAAGAGCAAAGACCCGATATAGACCATCGTGCGCATCGTTGAAAAATCATTCGACTGAATCGCGTCGACCGTCATCGAACCAAGCCCTGGAATCCCAAAGAACGCTTCGAGCAACAGTGCACCCATAAAGAGAAAAGGAATCGCGAGAACCACCCTCGTGAGAATCGGGATCATCGCGTTACGCAGCACATGGAAGATCATGATGCGTGCCTCGCCCGCGCCTTTAGCTCGAGCGGTTCGTACGAAGTCACGACTGCTCTCTTCGAGAAAGACCGTGCGGTAGAAACGCACATCGCCTCCAACTCCGCTGATCAAGCCGACAAGCACCGGTAGTGCGAGGAATCGCGGCAGCATAGCCAGGCTCGCATCGAAGCCGGAGATCGGATACCAGCGCAGCACTTTGCCTATCAGGAACTGCGCCCCGATGATATAGAGCAGAGTTGAGACACTCATCGCAAGTACGCACAAAAACACGCCCATACGGTCGATATAGGTCTCCCTAAAGAACGCGACTAATAGTGAGAGCGGGATCGAAACAAAAAGGCCGAGTACGAGCAAAGGCACCGTCAACGAGAGACTCGGTCCCATTCCCGCCTTAATACGGTCAATGATTGGAGAATCATCCGCATCCGAGACACCGAAATCGAAGGTCAGCATCTTGCGGTAGTGATCGAAGAGCAGATTCTCGTCCCAGTCCTGCCACGGCCAAAGCGGTCGGTCGTATTCGTGGTTTTCGAGCCAGGTCTGGATCGCCTCCGGCGGCGCTTTGTCGCCAAGTGCCTTACGTGCGATGTCTTCTGGCGCGGTGATCGTGAAGAAGAGCAGGAAAAGAAGGAAAAGTACGCCTAGCACGACGCCTACTCCATACCCCAACCGCCGCAGGACATAGGCCCCCATCTACTGGCGCTCCTTAAAATAGGTCAGGACACCCGGAACGATGACCATAACTCCCGCGAGCAACAACAAGTAGGCAGGCCACTGGACAGGTTCGTTCCAAGCCTTTCTCTTATCGCTTCGAGAGGTAGGATCGATGTCCCGGTATTGGTAGGTCGGAATCGATAGACCCATCGGCTTCACGTTCTTAACCCAACCTTGATAGAGCGAATAATCTTCGCGATGAAAAAGTTCGATCCAGGGGCGTTCACGTTCGAGGATCGAGAGCATCTCTTCGATTTCTGCGATTCGTTGCGGCCCGTTGTCACGGGCCTTCATAGATACGAAGAGTTCATCAAAGCGCGCGTCACTGAAATTTGTCGCGTTCGGTCCGCCGAAATCACTCTTGCCCATCTTCGACCAAAGCAAGAACAGAAAGTTTTCCGGATCGGGATAATCAGCGACCCAACCGAATTGAAAAATCTGGTAGTCGCCCTGCCTTAGTTTCTCTTGAAACTGGTTATACGTCGTGCCGTCGATTTGCACGTCGATCCCAAGTTGGCGCCATGCGTTCGTATAGAAACGAACCTGATTCAGGCCGGCGGTGGATGTGCTCGACGTGTCGAAGGTTAGCGTCAGCGCCTCTCCCGTCGTTGGGTCGATGCCGTTCTGGTAGCCGGCTTCTGTCATCAGCTCTTTCGCGCGCTCGATATTCGGCCGTCGGAACGTATTCTCGTACCCCGACTCATAACCGTAGATCCCGGGCGGAAGCGGCGACTGCGCAGGCACGCCGCGACCATTTTGGAAGATGCGTAAGAATTCTTCGGAATCGACCGCGAGGCTCATCGCCTGCCGAATCTTGCGACTCGACTCGCCGTTGGAGCGGCCAACGACTTCGTCGTTCATATTAAAACCGATGTAGAAGACGTCGGGGGAGACGGCCTTGCCCAGGCGCATTCCCAGCCCTTCCATTTCCGCTGATAGGCCATCGCCCTGAATCACCGAGTCGAAGCTCTCCTTGATGACTCCGGATGCATCGTAGTAGCCCTGAAGGAATTTATTAAAGCGCGGGATGCTTTCCTTCTCCCGTACGACGACTACCCGGTCAATCAAGGGCAGCGAGCGCCCCGCATAGGCCATTCGCCCTGATCGCCGATCCTCTTCATCCCCTTCCGTTGGAAAAATAGCAGCGGGCGCCTTCCACTCAGGATGCCGCACGCCGTACCAATTCGGGTTCTTCGACAGCACATAACGTGACTGCTTGTCGTACTCCGAAAGCACGAAGGGACCTGCTCCTACTGGATGATCATCGAAACGCGGTCGACCGTCCTGGCCGGTATAGTAGGCGATCGCTTCCCAGGGAACCGGCGTCGTGAATTCCATCGCGAACCAATATTTGATCTGCGGATACGCGCGATGCAGCGTGATATCGAGAACATAACGCGAGGGCATCTCGATCCCCCGCACACCACCCGCTGCTGCATATTGTTCGTGAGCAGCCAGATCCGCGAAGGCCGGGTCTTCTTCGCGGTATGCTTCAAGCGCCGCAGCGAACTCAACGAAGCCGTCGATATTCGCAAAGGTCTCGGCGACGGGGCTGCCAATCAAGGGATCCGCAAGCCGCATCAGCTGGAAGGCAATATCCGCGGAAACGATTTCGCGAGTACGACGTCCTTCACCATTCAGCTCAAAACAATCATCATCCGCGAAGAGGAGGTCTTCCCGCAGCGTGAACCGGTATCGCGTGCGTCCGCCTTCAAGCGGGGTTACTAGAGGCAGATCCACGGCGAGACCGGGCATCAGCTCCAAGGGTCGTTTGAGAAAGTGGTACTTGAGAAGCGTGTCGTACACGACCCCCGTCACAGAATGTGCCTTCGTCGTGTAGGCCGTCGCCGGATCAAGGGTTCGGGGCGCCGCATCAAAGGAGCTGTAGAGCACCTTCGCTTCGCCGTCTTCTGGTGGATACGGATCGTTAGAACACGCGCTCAATGAGAAAATAATTGCCAGGCCAATACCTAAGAGACAGCTCGCGAAGTCGCTAGGTCCTCGAATCGCAGACAAGACTCCGCCTTGCGCCCGGCGAAGTGTGGTCTTCGCGCAGCCAGCGTTCACCGCCCGATGTCCCCCCGACATCTGCTCGTGCTTCAAAATCTCTGAGTCCTCAAAATCAGCCGCCCTGCCTCGCTCGTCGAGGTTCAGGTAGTTGAAATAATCGATCGGACAAGTCGTCTGCCAACATGACGCGCTTCCATTCGAACCGCGCAGAGGATTGCGCCATCGGTGACTCAAGCAGAATTCGCTTCGGGAAAACCACCCCACTCTGTCCTTCATCCTGCCCTTCCCCCGCAGTCGCAGCAAGGGCCTCGTACTGCTCGAAATGGACGCGGTATCTCATCTCTCCGCCCGGCTCGAGAACACGAAGTTCGACCAATTTTCCGTCCTGATCAAAAAAGAAGAGCTGACCACCCATGTCGAGCACCGTCTGCTCGGACAGCGAGCAGGTAGGCACGAAGAAGACGCTCCACGGATCGTCAGAGGCACAAGCGATCTCGAGGGACGCAGTGGGCCACGCAAAGGCCAAGGCGAGCCGGCCGTCGGGTTCGAGCCATACGCCTGCGCGATGCGTACCTGGCTCGGGCATAGGTGCGCCGAGAAGCAGGCCCACTAATTCTTCAGGCGCCAAATCGATCTTCGCGATATCCCAAAGGAGGGTGGAGCGAATCCGGCCACGCTGGATTTCACCGGTCGACGCATCATAGAAATCGAAGCGCTCTCCATCGGTCGCCAAAATTGCCGCAATCTGATCGAAGACCGCGAGAATCTCGAAGCGCAAACGGGCGGGACGCTCGACCGCGATTCGCTGAGGACGGTTCAGCGCGAAGCCTTCGCCTGCAAGCGCGACCCTCGCCGAGCCCCGAAGCGCCCTTCGCGACTCGACTTGCACTTGGTAGTCACGCAAAACTTTCTCGGCCCGAGGATCATCGACCTGCAGCAACGTTCCGGCCGGGACGATCTCGAGTGGGCGCATCGACGTCCCGCAGCCAATCGCAAAAGCGACCGACAGACAGAGAAGAGCAACGCGCACCTTTTTCCTACCGCCCTCTCGCCGAATATTTTGGCCTAACATCAATGTGCGGCGTTCGCTCCGCCAGCACCAGAACCGAGGTCGCGACGAAGCTGATCGAGTTTTTCTAGCAGATTGGGTTGTTCTTCTTCTCGAAGCTCAAGCTCGACGGCTTCTTCGTAGTAGTCGAGCGCCCCACTCTTATCGCCGCGCAGTAAGAACACATCGCCGAGGTGCTCGGAAACGACCGAATCCCCGCCAGTCAGTTTCGCGGCCTGCAGAAGCTGCTCGTGGGCCTGTTTAAGGGCCCACAGCGCTTCTTCGTTCCTGGACTCCGCGAATAGACCTTCGGCCATCTTGTAGTAGACCCACCCGAGGCTGTCGGTGATGTAACCATCCTCCGGCTCGATCTCGATCGCACGCCGAATCAGTTTCTCCGCTTCATCAAGGTTCTCGCCGCGCTCCGCCCAGGAATACCCGATGTAGTTCAGCGCATTTGCGTTGTCGGGATCGAGCGCCAAGACGCGCTGCATGTAGCGAAGGGCATCGTCCGTCTTGTCTTGCCCGCCGTAGAGGACCCCAAGCTGATAGAGCACCTCTAGATCCTCATCCGTCCCAGCCAGCGCCCCCTCGAGAATGGCCACGCCGTCGTCGAAGTTTCCGAGTTCTATGTGCAGCGCAGCGGCGTGGAAGTCGAGTTGCCTATTCGGTCGCAATTCCCGTAGCCGGTCGATCTCCATAAGCGCTTCAACCGTATTGCCCTGAGTCTCGAGCAGCGCCGCAATCTGCAAGCGCGCATCGATATAATTGGCTTCAGCCGGCCCAATGCGATTGAAGGCGGCAAGCGCTCCCGGATCATCCTCCAACGCGCGACGAATCTGCCCGAGTGCAAAGGTCAGCTCCGGCTGGTTTGGCGAACTTTCCAGTACTGCCTCTAGACGATCAGCCGCGGACTTATATCGACCTGCGGAAAATTCGATCGATGCTAGGCGGCGCAGCGAATTTACATCTTCTGGATAATTCTCGACCACCTGCGCAAAGGTCTCGATCGCTCCATCAATATTGTTCATATCGAGTTGCGCTTGGCCGAGTCGCTGAAGAATCCCGTAGTGATTCGGGTGACTGACGAGGACTTCGCGGTAGACCTCGATCTCTCCTACCGGATCGCCACGCTCGCGCTCGATTTGTGCGAGGCGCATGAAGAGCAGGAAATGGTCGGGGAAGGCTTCTAGGCCGCGCCGGACGACTTCCTCCGCCGAGTCGAAATCTTTCTTCTGTTCGTAAACCGTTGCCAGGCCGAGTCGGCCACGCAGTTGATCGGGCTCTAGTTCCGCGAGCTGCCGCGCGAGATTCTCCGCTTCAATATAGTCGCGCCGCTCCAAGGCGACTTGGAAAAGTGAGTAGGCAGAGCCTGCATCAAGTGGCCGGCCCGCAGCGTCACGCAGGACACGGTCGAGCCCGTCGAAGTCACGACGCAGTCGGTAGAGACGCCCGAGAAAGAGGCGGATCTCGAGATCATCCGGAGCCAGCTCGAAAGCAAGCTCCGCCTCGGCCAAGGCGCCTTCAACATCTTCGAGCTGCCAGGCGAGGCGAGCGAGACGATCGTGCAAGAATGCGGCCTCTGGATCCTTCTCAGCCGCCCGTTCGTAAGCCGCGCGAGCGAGTCCAAAATTTCCTTCGGCGGCCGCGGATTCTCCGATGAGCACGTCGTAGTCGGCGGCGCGCTCGTCACGAACGATGCGCAGCGGCGGAACGGGCCGTTTGCGGGCGCCAGACTCCGCACCAAAGGGTGATCCAGAAAACACGCCGGCGCAGCCGATCGCCTGAAGTAGCAACAGCCCGATCAGAACAAGATGCGCTCCGGGCAGTCGCGGGTAGTGAGATCGCGATTCGAGCGTTCGCCCGTCTCTCGTCTCGACTCGCCTCGAAATTGCCGTTCGATTCACACTCCCCCCCAATGCAGCCTCCTGTGTCGGGGCCAACTGGCATCCTGGGCGTTCCGCCAGGATGAGGAGCCCCCGATCAACACGGCTTTTAGTAGCCCGGGCACCAGCTCGCGACCGGACGAAAAGCGTTCGGAAAGAGTCACCTTTCGACTCGCTCCTGTCGAGCAGCGACACCCTTGGAAGCGCAGGGGTTCACCCCTGCCGGGTCATCGATAGCTGAATTCGATGACTCACGACCCCAGCCAAGCGCTGGCCCGATTCCTTCTCTCATCGACGGAATCGGGCCTGCGCTGGAGGGGCGAAAGGCCGCTACCCGAGGTAACCGGCCTTATCGAGGTACGCGAGGATCTGCGCGACCGATTCTTCGACGGACTGGCCGTTCGTGTCGAGAATCACCTCGGCATTGTTCGGCTCTTCGTAGGGAGCGGAAATGCCCGTGAACTCCGGGATTTCGCCAGCGCGAGCCTTCTTGTAGAGGCCCTTCACGTCGCGGCCTTCGCAGGTTTCGACCGTGGCCTGAACCCAAGCCTCGACGAAGTCCCCGTCGCCCATGATCTCGCGGACCTGGTCGCGGTCGGCTCGATAGGGCGAGATGAAGGACGTGAAACAGATGACGCCGGCGTCCGTAAAGAGCTTCGAGACTTCGCCGATGCGGCGGATGTTCTCGGTCCGATCGTCAGGCGAAAAGCCGAGGTTCGAGTTGAGGCCCATACGGATGTTGTCGCCGTCGAGGATGTAGGTGAGGTGTCCCTTTTCAGAGAGCGCCTTCTCTGCGGCTACTGCGATGGTGCTCTTTCCGGAACCGGAGAGTCCGGTGAGCCAGATCGTGCAGCCCTTCTGGCCCAGCTTCGCCTGGCGATCATCACGACTGACCTGGCCATCGTGCCAGGTAAGATTCTTCGACTTTGGGTCGCTCACAATATTCTTCCTTGTTAGTTAGCCGCGACGACTCCCTCCACAGATGAATGAAGGTTTGGCTTGGTCGCGGTGACGTAGTTCGAGTTGGAGTTGGACGGTTATCTGGGGTGACTCGTGGCACGACGCCTCGAGTCGGTCTCGTCGCAGCGCGATTACGTCCGATCAGTCGAGCCGGACGGAACCGCGCTTACTGAAGCCTTGCCACGCCTCGCCGAGGTGGGCTTTGCTTCGTTCTCCCGAACAATCGCGGATGTAGTCGATCGATTCAGGCGTTCCACGCGGGCCAGATCAGCAAGAGACATCGAAAATGTCCATCGCGATCGGAGGCGCGCTGCAGCGGCGGCACTATAGCGGAAGCATTGCCGGAGGCGACCGAGTTCGTAGGGCTTTCCAGTACACCCTTCCTGCGCCTGAAGCACCAGAGATGGCTCTCCGCCCCCGGGGCCTCAGTGCTCCCCGAGCTGCGCTCGCACCGCTCGGCCCACTCGCTCGACCGCGAGCGTGACATCTTGCTGCGTAGTACCGCGCCCGAGCCCGAAGCGGAGAGACGCGCGGGCCTCCGAGCGAGAATGTCCGATCGCTAGCAAGACGTGACTCGGTTCTGCGGTCGCCGAGCTGCAGGCCGAGCCCGACGAGATAGCTAGGCCAGCGAGGTCCCCGAGCAAACGTTCCCCATCCACGCCCTCAAAGGTCACATTGAGATTGCCGGGGAGAGTCCGCTTGGGTTCGCCGTTTCGGCGAACCCGGCCCGCCAAGGTCCCTTCTAAGTCCCGCCAGAGGCGGTCGCGCAAACCGCCGACGCGCGCGGCTTCCGTCTCGCGTTCCGCCACGGTGATCTCGAGCGCTCGCGACATCCCTACGACCCCCGCCACGGGGAGCGTTCCCGGTCGAAGTCCTCCTTCATGCCCACCGCCATATTGTCGCGGCTCGAGCCGGAGCCTCGGCTTCCCATGCTTCCGAACCCGCAGACATCCGACTCCCTTTGGCCCGTAGAACTTGTGCGCGGACACCGAAACGAGATCGAGCCCTTCGGCGCCTGTGGGGAGCGGAATCTTTCCTGCAGCCTGGGCCGCGTCGGTATGAAAAGCGATCCCGCGCTCGAGACAAAGTGCCGCGATTTCGGTGATGGGCTGCAGCACGCCGATCTCGTTATTCGCAGCCATCACGCTGACCAGTCGCGTGTCCTTTTGAATCACGGCTTCGATCCGGTCGGGCGACACCAACCCACTCCGGTCAACCTCGAGTTCTGTGACCTGCCATCCTCGGCGCGCGAGCGCGCGGCATGGATCCAGAACCGAGGAATGCTCGGTCGCGACGGTGATCATGTGCCCGGGAGAGGTCGAGGCATCGGCAAGGCCAAGGATTGCCAAGTTATTACTCTCGGTCGCACCGCTCGTAAATACAACTTCTGCCGGACTCGATGCGCCTAATAAATCAGCGAGAGATTCCCGGGCGAGATCAACGGCAGCCTCCGCGCGCCAACCGTAGGCGTGGGTCGAACTTGACGCGTTCCCGAATTCGGGACCGAGATAGGGATCCATAGCCTCTCGGACCCGTTCGTCGACGGGAGTCGTCGCGTGGTGATCGAGATAGGGGATCTTGCGGGGAGCCGCTTCTGAACTCACGTCGAAGGACTAGACGTCGGCTCAGTTACCGAGTCAGCCTCATTAGGCCGCGAAGGATTGGCCACAGCCACAGGTATTCGAGGCATTGGGATTTTCGATTTTGAATCCCGATTCCTGCAGCGAGTCGACGAAGTCTAGGCGCGTTCCGACGAGATAAAGCGCGCTCTTCTCGTCCACGATCACGCGAACGCCTCCGAATTCAATCTCCGTATCGATCTCACGCACTTCATCGTCGAAGGAGAGCTGGTATTGAAGCCCGGAGCAGCCGCCACCGATGACCTTCATCCGCAATCCATGGCTTTCAGTCTTACCGTCGTCGGAGAGCAGGCGATTGATCTGCTCTGCTGCTGCGGTGGTGACGTCGATCATGTGTGTCTCCTCGGATGGGCCAAAGTTGGGCGCTTCGGCGTGCCGAACGGGGTCGGCGATCTGCGCGGGTAGACTAGCAGCCTCGGCGGCTCGCGACCGCCACGCTTGTTCAGACCCCTTTATCGGCCTCTCGGCCCGAGATCCAGAGGAAGATCTCGCGGTTGCCCTTGGGGCCCGGGACCTGGCTATCAACGCGGCTCATTTCGTGTCTACCGAGGGCTGCGGCCGCTTCAGCCACCGAATCCGCCGCCGCCGCGCGCAGTCGATCGTCTCGGACAACGCCACCCTTCCCCACATGATCCCGCCCGACTTCGAATTGCGGCTTGACCAGCAGCAATCCGTGGGCAGCCGGTGCGCAGGCGTCGATCGCCGGGAGCACCAGCTTGATCGAGATAAAGGAGACGTCTACGACGAAGAGGCCGAAGTCCCGGTCGAAATCACCAGGATCCATATGGCGCGCGTTGATCCGCTCGCGTACATCGACTCGCGGATCGAGACGGAGACGTGAATGCATCTGCGAGTGTCCGACGTCTATGGCGGTAATATGGCGAGCGCCGCGCTGGAGCAAACAGTCGGTAAAACCGCCCGTCGAAGCGCCCACGTCCAAACAATCGAGACCGGCCGGATCAAATCCGACATCGTCGAGTGCCGACGCAAGTTTTTCGCCGCCCCGGGAAACGAAGGGACGAGCCCCACCCTTCAGTCGAATCACCGATTCGTCGC
>DGPZ01000201.1:0-10122 GCA_002390675.1 Deltaproteobacteria bacterium UBA4427 | reverse complement strand
CTCGCTTTCTTTGCAGGCGCGGGCTTCGCTTCTCCGGGGCCGTCAGCCACGTTAGTCGCCGCGCGTCGCGTCCGCGCCGCGGGATTCGGAGAGCAGCCCGCGAACGGCACGCTGCATATCGATCTGCGCGATGCCGAGAGTTGCGGCCGACTCGCCGTGCTCGATCAGTTCGTCCGGGATACCCAAAATGCGAACCGGCATCACCACGCCCTCTTCCGCGAGAAGCTCAAGGACCGCACTTCCGAAACCACCCATGGCACCATGCTCTTCCACCGTGATCAAAACCTTAACGCGACCTGCGAGGTCGAGAATTCGCTCCCGATCCAAAGGCTTCACGAAGCGCGCGTTCAGGACCGCGCTCGATATACCGTCCGCCGCGAGTTCTCCCGCGGCTTCGAGCGCCGGATGAACAGTGTTGCCGATCGCCAAAATCGCCGCATCGTCGCCATCTCGAAGCAATTCCGCTTCGCCGAGTACTATCTCTTTTACGTCGGGATCAAGTGCCGCGCCAATCCCAGAGCCACGCGGGAAACGAATTGCCGCGGGGCCGGGGTATTGGATCGCGGTCGCCAAAAGATGCTGCAGTTCGTTCTCGTCCTTCGGAGCCATCACGACCGCGTTAGGCAACATGCGGAGATAAGCAAAATCAAAGAGCCCCTGATGAGTCGCACCATCAGCACCAACGAGCCCTGCCCGGTCGAGGGCAAAGGTCACGTCGAGGTTCTGAAGACAAACATCGTGCACGACTTGATCGTAGGCGCGCTGCAAGAATGTCGAGTAGATCGCTGCCACGGGCTTCATGCCTTCGGCGGCGAGTCCCGCGGCGAAGGTGACCGCATGCTGCTCCGCAATTCCGACATCGTAGAATCGCTTGGGCAAAGCACGCTGGAAACGGTCGAGGCCGGTTCCTGAGGCCATCGCCGCGGTAATCGCGACGATGCGTTCATCATCCCGCGCCATCTGAATCAGCGTATCTGAGAAAACGTTCGTGTACGTCGGATGCGCCTTTTTTTTGGCCGCGAACTTTCCGGAATCGACATCAAACTGACCAACGCCGTGATACTTGAGAGGATCCGCCTCGGCGGGGCCGTAGCCGTGGCCCTTCTCGGTAATCGCATGAATGAGAACAGGGCCGGAACCGTCCGCCACCATCTGTTTCACGTTCTCGAAGGTCTCGAGGACGATGTCCATGCGGTGGCCTTGTATGGGACCGACATAACGAAAGCCAAGAGCTTCGAATAACAAGCCGGGTGAGAAAAAGACCTTGAGGGATTCTTCTGCTTTGCGCGCCCAATGCAGCATGTCGCCGGGCATGCCCGAAAGAAATTCGCGAGCCCACCCCTTCATGCGACGCACCATCGGAGCAGAGAGTTTGCGCGAAAGGTAAGAGGACAGTGCGCCGACGTTGGGATCGATCGACATCTCATTGTCATTCAGCACAACGATCAGATTTTTTTCGCCAAGATCGCCTGCGTGGTTGAGCGCTTCAAAGGCCATGCCGGCGGTCATGGAGCCATCGCCGATCAGCGCGATCACCACGCCGTCTTCGCCTTGATGCATCTTCGCGCGCGCCATGCCGAGCGCTGAGGAAATCGAGGTGCCCGCGTGTCCAGCTCCGAAGTGATCGTGTTCCGATTCTGTTCGGCGCAGGAATTTCGACATGCCGCCGCGCTGGCCGATGGTCTCGAAATCTTCTCGGCGGCCCGTCAGCATCTTGTGCGGGTAGCCTTGATGACCAACGTCGAGGATCAGTCGGTCGGTCGGCGTATCGAATACGTAGTGAATCGCCGTGATCAGCTCGACGGCCCCGAGACTCGAAGCCAAATGCCCGCCGGTCTGCGAAACCCGGGAGAGGATCTCCTGCCTAATATCATCCGCGACCTCTTCAACTTGATCGCGTCCAAGCTTGCGCAAGTCAGAGGGCCGTTCGATCCCGTAAAGAAGCGGTCGCTCCGATTCCTCTGAGGCGGGTGCCCTCACGTCAGGCACAGGCGTCGTGCCCGTCGTCGAAGGAGGCGTCGAGGGAGGCGTCGAAGGAGGCATAGAAGGAGGCTGGTTCTCGTCACTCATCGCTGTCTCCGAATCGCAAACCGCGCCAAGCTACGCAGCGGTTCCGCCGCCTCGCCCCAGCCTTCGATTCGACCCAAGGCGCGCACTAGGAGCGCCTCTGCCCCATCCTTCGCGTCATCAATTCCCTGCAAGCGCAAAATACTCGCCGCTTCCTCGGAGTCCGCGTCGAGCACGTCATCCGCAATCTGAAACCCGATCCCCACATCCCGCGCAAAAGCGTCGAGTCGTGAACACTGGCCTTCGTTCGCGCCGGCAAGTAAGGCCCCGCCGACGATCGCCGCCTGAAAAAGCGCTGCCGTCTTGCGCGCGTGAATAGAGGCAAGCCAAGTCGCATCGGTTCCCGATCCACTTCCAGCTTCGCCTAATGCTTCGAAAGTGAGATCATCAACCTGCCCGCCCACGAGTCCCTGGGCCCCAGCCGCTAGAGCAAGCTTGGTAACAACTCCGAGCCGAATCTGCGCCTCAGCGTCCGATCCGACCCCATCCGCCAGCACAGCGAACGCCTCGGTCAACAAAGCGTCCCCGGCCAAGACTGCAGTCGCCTCGTCAAACGCAACATGCACGGTCGGTCGGCCGCGCCGCGAATCGTCGTCGTCCATGCACGGAAGATCGTCGTGGACGAGCGAATAGGTGTGGACCAGTTCAACGGCAACGCCAAGAGGCAAAGCCGCGTTAGCGGGTCCGCCGACAGCTTCCGCCGCGGCGAGCGCGAAGACCGGACGCAATCGTTTCCCGCCCGGGAAGATCAGGTGGCGCATAGCGCCCTGCAAGGATTCCGGCGTCTCCGACAGAAGCGCAAGACGTGCCTCGATGGCGTGGTCTACGAGCGGAATTCGTTCCGCCATGTACGCATCGACATCCACTCGCTCTTCCTTGCCCCGCGACTCGCGGGAGGCCTGCATTCGATCGATTAATTAACCGCCGAACGAATCCTCATCATCGTCTTCGAGAAGACCGTCCGTCTCGAAAGACTGCGTACTATCCCCATCCCGGTTCGCGACCAGAATTTCGATCCGTTTTTCCGCGGCCTCAAGGGTCGCCGTACATTTTCGTGAAAGTGCGACGCCCGTCTCGAAGAGCTCGAGGGCTTCCTCCAAAGGCATCTCGCCTTCTTCGAGTCGTCCCACAGTCGTTTCGAGCTGCTCTAGGGCGCCTTCGAAAGAAAGCGAGACTGTCTGGGCTTCTACGCCGTCATCCGGCTTCGCCTTCGACGGGGTGCTCTTCTTGCTTTTTGCTGGCATCGGCCTCGATCCGGTTTCGACCTGGCTCCTGGCCCCCCGCTCCAAATCGGAGTCCGGTTCGGATGCCACAGGGCGTGCAAAACAGGCCGATTCTGGCCTACTCATCTCGCTTCGACTCTATCGGCGTAGGCTGGGGTCGTCAACGCGGCGACCTAGCAAACCCCGCGAAATCGCATCGCTTTTTGGTGCAGCGAATCGTTTCGGTAGGTGCCCGGAGGGGCCACCTACAGAACGAAGGAGCGGAGCTAATCGGTCCCGTCGAGTCTCGTGACGACGGCACCGATCGCGCCCTCTCCGAGTTGCACTTCCAGCTCATCGCCGACAGCGACATCCGCCGCGCGCCGCACGATTCGCTCGTCAGTTGTACGCCGCGCGAGGGCATAGCCGCGCCCTAGGACTGCGAGCGGACTAAGCGCATCGAGTCGCGCCGCCAGCTCTCCGAACCGACGCCGTCGAGTATCCAGCATGCGCCGAATCGCGTGACTTGACGCTGCACTTGCTCGGGATTCGCGGGTTCGGGCCAAAGCCACCCGCGCCTGGGGACTCCGCGCTCGCAAAATCTCAGTGAGCGACTCAACTCGTGCCCGGGCTATCTCGACTTCAGACTCCATGGCGCCGAAAAGCCTGTGGACATCGCGGCCGACGAGCCGCGAAAGGGATTCTCGATCGGGAAGCGCCTGCATCGCCGCAGCCGAAGGCGTCGGGGATCGAACATCTGCGATCAGGTCCGCAATCGTGACATCCGTCTCGTGGCCTACCCCGGTCACGATCGGAATCGGAGACTTGCCGATCGCGCGGGCGACTTCCTTGCTGTTGAACGCCCAAAGATCTTCGAGGGAGCCACCGCCACGAACGACGAGGATCACGTCAATGTCCGGTTGGTCCACCAGGCGTTCAATCGCCCGAGCGATTTGTTCGGGCGCCTCGTCACCCTGGACCAAAGTCGGCGAGATCAGGATCGGCGTCGCGGGGAATCGCTTTGCCGCGACCTTCAACACATCCCGGACGGCAGCGCTGGTCGGTGAGGTCACCAGGCCGATCCGCTTAGGAAACGTCGGAATCGGCCGTTTGCGTTCTTCATCGAAAAGGCCGGCCGCCTGAAGACGCTTTCGCAGTTGTTCGAATGCGAGCTGCAGGGCGCCTACACCGCGGGGTTCGAGACTGCGAACGATGAGTTGAATATCTCCGCGAGCGGGGTAGATCGAAACCTCCGCTTCCGCGACGACTTCGAGACCATTCTCCAAGTTAAAGCGGAGGCGACTCGCGTTCCCACGGAAAAGCGCGCAGCGCATTTGGCCATCTTCATCCTTGAGGGTGAAGTAGGCGTGCCCGGACCTAGCCTCGTGAAGGTTGCTGATCTCGCCCGCAACAAGCACCTGCCCGACCTGCTGCTCCAGGAGTCCCTTGAGGCCCGCGATCAGCTGTCCGATCCCGAGAATCGGTCGCTCGCGTTCGGGCGCGCCGCTCGGTCGGCTCACGCTCAATCCGGTTCGACTGCGGCCGTGGTCTTGGCATCCGCATCCGCCGCAGGCTTTTCATCGCCTCTCAGCTGACGAAGGTCATCGAAATAGGTCCAGCTCTTCAAGACCTCCACCGCGCGTGCGAGCTGCGCGTCGACCGGCGGCCCATTGCGGTTCGGTCCGGACTCGGATTCTTCTGAGGCGCCAGGCAAGCTTTCTGATTCGTGTTCGAGAATTCGTGTCGGAGGCGCATTGCTGTCCTCAAGCCCGGTGGCGTCTTCCTGAGTGAAATGACCCTGAAGATCTTTCTCGCGCATGCGCCGGCGCTGCGGGAATCCAATTTCCGGCGCGTCGCCCTGCTGAACAATCAGATCGGGCGTAATCCCGACTTCCTGGATCGAACGTCCCGCTGGCGTGTAGTAGAGCGCCGTCGTGAGCCGAAGCCCGGCGCCACCATCCAGCGAATAGACGGTTTGAACCGAGCCTTTGCCGAAAGATGTTACGCCTAACACGATCGCGCGATGATGATCCTGTAGAGCACCAGCGACGATTTCGGAGGCCGAAGCGCTCCCCTCATTTACGAGGACAACGATCGGGTAATCCGCTTCAACATTGCCATCACCCGAGTTGTAGTCCGTGCGCTCTCGCTCATCACGACCCTGCGTATAAACGACGAGCCCTTCGCGCAACCAATGATCCGAGACTTCAACAGCCTGATTCAGTAGGCCACCCGGGTTATCACGAAGATCAAGTACGAGTCCCTCGAGTTCTCCGCCATTCTCGGCGCGTAGGTCATCGAGACGCGCGCGAACATCCTTACCCGTGCGCTCCTGAAACGATGCGATCTTGATTCGCCCGATCGAGGATTCGAGAAGCTCGCCCTGGACCGAAGCCACCTTCACGGTGTCGCGCCGAATTTCAAATTTCTTCGGCTCGCTCATCCCTTCACGCATGATGTAGATCGAGATTGTTGTGCCGCGCTTACCGCGCATCAAGGAAACCGCTTCGACGAGTGTCATCTCCGTCGTGCCACGACACGGCTCCATCCACTCCTCAGGCTTCTCGGTCGGGCAGATTGCTGTGATTCGGTCGCGAGCTTCGATTCCGGCGCGAGATGCAGGGGTACCGTCGATCGGCGAGACGATCTCAATGAACGAGCCGGATTCTTTCGAAATCTCTATTCCCAGGCCCTGAAATTGGCCGCGGGTTTCGACCTGCATATCCTCGAAGGCATCGGGACTCATGAAAGAGGAATGCGGATCAAGGTCTTTAAGAATCCCGCGCATCGCGCTCATTAGGATCGCGTGTTCGTCCACTTCATCTACATAGTTGTTTCGGACCAGCTCCAGCACGCTCGTAAAGACACTCAGGTCTTCGTATCTCTGTGCCCGGAGATCCTGTGCTTCATCCGCCGATGCGGAACCTGCCGCGAGGGCGAGCAGCGAAGCGGTCGCGATCGCCGTGCCGTAGCGGACGGAAGCAAGAACGCGCGTGGGAAGACTGGCGCTAGGCAGCGTGCGCCCCAGCGTGCGATTCGTCTCGAGCTTGTTCACGAAGGATCCTCTCGGGTCCGGCATCTCGCCCGTCGATTGCGGGGAGCGCCCGGATCGGGTCAGCTTACAAAAGTTAGCAGCTTCCCTGCTTACGCTCGAAACAGGCTGAAGCGAAGATGTCTCATCATCTCTGATCGGACGGATATGCATCATTCTCGCGACTCTTTTTGAACGATCCCGCGTGTATTTTAATTCGGAGCCCATACCGACGACTCCCACCACGAGGCCGCCACTACGCGCGTGGATCCATCAGCCACGGGATCGGATCCACCGGATCCCCATTGTCGCGAAGTTCGAAGTAAAGACTCGGCCCTCCGAGGGATCCCGTTTCTCCGACCGTGCCAAGCGATTCCCCTTCATCCACCAGAACACCGACCTTCACGTGAATCTCGTCGAGATGGCCTGAGATCGTATGGAACCCGTCTCCGTGATCGACGATGACGATCCGTCCGTAGCCGCGAAACCACCCCGCGAACCGCACTACGCCCTGCCCGACCCCACGTACGGTCGTTCCGGCTTTCGCTGCGAAGTCCACGCCACTCCGAAACGTCGTGGTCATAAACTCCGGATCGACGACCTTGCCAAAGGGCTCGGAAATTTCCGCACTCACGGGCGGTGAAAGTTCCCCGCGACGTTCTCTGAAGCCAGCGCTCACCGAGCCACTCCCCGCCCTCTCACCCAAGGTCCGAATCGTCTCTTCAAGGGCCTGCGCGGCTTGCTCTAGTTCAAGCAAAAGTTGTCGTTCGGAGGTTCGGTTTTCGCGAACGCCCCTCAGGATTCCACCCTTACTAGAGCGCTCTAGCGACAACGCCGCCGCCAATTTTACGAGTTTCCGGTCCGCCTTCTCGTGGTCGCGAAGCGCCGTTTCTGCATCCGTTCGCAGTGTCGCCAGACGATCACGCTCCTCACCAAAGCGCGTGACGAGCTTCGCATCGTGCCTGACAAGAATCCGCAATGCGCTTGCTCGCGACAGCATCTCCGGCAGCGTCTGCGATGAAAAGAGCACCCGGATCACGCCTAACTCTCCTCCACGATAGAGCGCTACGGCCCGCGAAGAGAGTGCTTGTTGCGTCTTCGACAACTCCGCCTGCGCGCGGTCAAGCGCGGGACGAAACGCGTCAACGTAACGCTTCGCCTTCGCAACGACGCGCCGCCCTTCGTCGCGATTTCGCACTGCATCTCTTAGTCGCCGATCGACATCTTCCAATTGTTCGAGCAAAGCTCGCTCGTCTGCTTCGTGGGTTGTCACTTTTTCGCGACTGTCTTGAATTCGCTCTCGCAGGTCTTCAAGTTCGGCGCCGCGATCCTGAGCGCTCACCGCGAGCGGCGCTGACAGAAGACTTAGAACTAAGGCCGCAAGTCTAAGCGAAACCCCGGCTAGAACGGGGCGGCGCAACTCATGCGAATCGGCAAAGACCCGCGACCTACCCCGGCTCACGAATCACTCCGCCAGCCCGCGAGCGCCGTCATAGCGCCCAGCAGGCCAAGCCCTGCTCCCGCTCCAACCAAGGACAGCGACTCACCATTCGTGAAGAATCGCAGCTCAGCACTACCCACCACAAGTTCCAAGCCGAAGCGAAATTGGGGTAGAAGGAGTTCATAGGCGCCCCTAATAAGAAAGAGCGCGAGGGCGCCACCTAGCAACCCTTGAAGCGTTCCCTCCAGTAGAAAGGGAACGCGCACAAATGTCCGACTCGCGCCGACAAGTGCCAGAATGTCGAGTTCGTCGCGGCGTGCGTAGAACGCCAGCCGAATCGTATTGGCCACTATTAAAAGGGCAGCGAGTCCAAGTACGATCCCGAGCCCCCATGCCCCACTCCGAATCAGACCGACGGCTCGCGTATAGCCCTCGATCCATTCCTCGCCGTGAGCCAATTCCTCGATCCCAGGAAGCCCATCGAGCGCTTCACGAAGAGCGCCCATCGCCTCCGCCGTTCGCGCCTCGGTTCGGAGATCGATTTCGAGCGAGGCTGGCAGCGGATTCTCGTCGAGCCCAACTAGAAGCTCCGCGCCTCCGGCGATTCGCTCAAAACGCTTAAGCGCCTGTTCCTTCGTAACAACCGCGACACGTTCCACGCCGGGCCCCGCCGACACGCGCACCGCTAAGTCAGAGAGTTCTTCTCCCGACACGCCCTCTGTCACAAAGGCAGTCAACTGCAGCTCCGAACCAAAATCATCGAGGATGCCACTCATGTTTTCTACTAACAGAGAAGCACTTCCGATTAGAACTAACACGACTGCGATCGTCAGGACCGCCAGCAAGCTCGTTGCGCGTGCCTGCCGCACGCCGCGAAATGCGTTCGTCAGTAGGACTCGAAGCAGGACCATCACGCGACTCACGAGCCGACTCCAAAGCCCTCGCCGAGCGCTGGATGGTCTTCCACTATTCGGCCGGCTTCGAGGCGAAGCATGCGTTTGCCGTAGCGGTCGATGAGCGAATGATCGTGGGTCGCAACGATCACCGTGGTCCCGCGAGTCGCCGCCGCCATAATTAGGTCCATGATCTCGATCGTGAGATCCGGATCAAGATTTCCCGTCGGTTCATCCGCCAGCAGAATTTCGGGCTCGTTCACGAGCGCCCGGGCGAGTGCGACGCGCTGTTGCTCACCGCCCGAGAGCGAGCGCGGGTGATGGAAGCGCCGATGCTGAAGGCCAACTGATTTGAGCATCTGGAAGACACGCGTACGCGCTTCGCGACGAGGAGTCCCGATCACATCCAGGGCAAGCCGCACATTCTCCTCAACGGTCCGATCGTCGAGGAGCTTAAAGTCCTGAAACACAACGCCGACTCGGCGGCGCAGAGCGGGAACCGCCCCTGCGCCTAAACGAGCGACATTCCGTCCAAGAACAAGGATCTGTCCCTCACTCGGTTGCTCTGCCGCAAAGATCAACTCGAGCAGAGTAGTCTTCCCCGCACCCGAAGATCCGGTCAAAAACACGAACTCTCCGCGACGCACCTCGAGTGACAGGTCGTGCAGGGCAAACTGCCCCGCCATGTACGACTTGGAGACGTGATACATCCGAACCGGCGGCTCGCCAGTCGTGTTCGTAGGCCTGCGCCTCAAACTGCCCGAAGCCTTTCTTGGGGGGTCCGGCTCTTCCTAGAGGTCCTAGCGGTTCTAGGAGTGTGGTCTTTGGATCCAGTAAATCGGTGGGGATCACTGGACCGCTCTATCTCGGGGCATCCAGCGGGCGTTATTCTACAAGAATCTACCGCCGAGCGCGGCTCTTCTACAGCGAAGTAATAGCGAACGGTTTCCAACCGATCCGCCCACGCCAACTTATGCTTAGCGATTCGACCGCTTCCGCTTGCGTGCGTTTTCGACGAGATAGTCGAGAACGACTTCGTCGAGGGGTTTTTCGGAGACGACGCGATCACCGAATACTTTGGAAAGGTGCGAGACAGGCTGAGTCTCCTTTATCGGAGGTGTCCCCCGCTGATCGGTCTCAAGCATCGCCAGTTCAGCGACTCGTGGCACCGAGTCTGCAGCAGCCACTGCCAGAGCTTCAGGATCCGCGACCAAGGGTGAACCCGTGGTTTCTGTAGGAGGACCCATCATGCCACGCGCAGCGCGATCAATCGTTGAAGTCGGACGTCCCTGAGTCCTAGACGCTTCGCCCTCGGTCACCGTCGGCGGATCCGACAGATTATCCGTCGCTAAGACACGAAAGATGTCGGGGCCCATTCGCTGCTCGATGGATACATCGTGCTCGCCGCGAGAGAGCTGCTTGAGCATCGACTTATGCAGGCCTTCCATCACCTTGCGGATGGCGCCGTCGAGTTCGCTGGCCGGCAGT
>DGPZ01000168.1:3096-43116 GCA_002390675.1 Deltaproteobacteria bacterium UBA4427 | reverse complement strand
TTGAGCTTCACGCCGAAGAGATAGGCGTCCGGCGAATTCGTCGTATGCAGATGGGTATCGCCGAAGAAAACTTGATCGGGCAAGTCACGCCCAACATAAGGTGAGTAATCGACGCCCTCGCCTTCCGTCTTCGCAGAACCCGCTTCGTCTCCCGCGCCCGCCGGTACGGTCGCCCCGAATACGCCGACAAGTCCGATCGCCAATGCGAGCACCATACGGGCCAGCCCGTCATGCTTCACTGCTCGCTGCGATTGCCTTCGTCCGCTTCGCTTAACAGTCGTCCCCTTCATCGGAACCTCCGCGCCACACAAATCGGCGTCGCGGCCAGTCTCGCAAAGTTGGGACGCCCGCGCAGGGGACGGAACGTCAGAGCTGATCGGGGAGGTTTCGCCGCACTGCCGCGAAGTCCGGGGCGCGCTCCAGGAGGTCGATAATGCGCTTACCTGGGCGGCGATAGATGAAGGGAAGAAACGACTCGCCTTGTTCGGGATCCGGTGCATAAGCCAAGCTAAAAGGCGCCCCAAAGCGCGCCTCCGAATGAATCCCTTCCAGGTTGCCGCGCGGATCGACAAAGATCCACGCCTCGGATGGGCCCCAATAGATCGCATTAAATCCGTGTAGCACGAACTTCCCGGGGCGGTCGGCATTTGCAAGCCGCGCATAACAAAATCCGGTTGGAAAGCCCGCGAAGCGCAGCAACCCTGCAAGCAGATGGCTCTTCGCATAGCAAAGCCCGGTACCCTCTCGAAGAACCTCGCTCGCGCTACAAGTTGCAATTTCCGCTGGAACATCAAACGAGTGATCGATCTCATCGCGCACGTACTCAAAGAGCGCACGAACGCGGCCTTCGGCCGATTCGCATCCTTCGAGAAGCGACTTTCCGAGCGTCATCACCGTAGGCGTCTGCCAGTCGATGGTGATGGTGTCCTCTAGATAGCGACCCAGATCGTCGCTTTCAGGCTCTGGCAGCCCTTGGCCAGAAACCTCAGCCACCGGCCGCTTCCCGGCGCTCCTCGGCACGACCTTCAAGGATATCCCTCACGATCACGTTCGGAACGCCGAGTGCGCGCAAAGCGGTAGACACCACATTATCGATCGATCGATGCAGGTCAAAAACGCGATTGCCGTCAACAATATCGAAAGCGGGCTGATGCGCATCGATCAAAGCGATTCGGTCCCCGCCTAACTCAGTCTTTAAATAGTCAACGGAGGGCTGAACGTTGTCGACGTAGAAGTCAAAGCGACGCTTGAGCGCATCTTCGTTATCGTCGGCGCGACCACGCTTGCCAGCGCGCGCACTCATCTCTGCCTTACTGATGGAGAGGTGAAGCACCTTTAGGACGGGTAGCCCCTCGCCTTCTAGAAAACTAAGCAGATGCTGCGAGGCAGCGACGGTTCGCGGGTAGCCATCCAAGATGAAGGGACTGTCGACACCTTCGGTATCCGCTGCGAGCGCACGTTCCATTTCCGCGGAGATCAAATCCTGGGTCCAGCGATTCGGAATCAGCAGACCTTTTGCGGTACAGAACTCAAGCCAGTCGATCTGTGAAACTACGGCCTTCCCACTCACGTCGTCGGAGATGAAGCGACTTGGCGTACGGCCGAAATGTTTCTCCACGTCCGGCAGGTAGCGTTTCACCTTTTCGCTGAGTTCATCGTTCGTATCGATACAGTCGAAGATATTGACCTTCGGAGAGAGCTCGTATTTATCTTCGAGGAGCCTGGCGAAGCTCGGGTCACTCTTCGAGCGTTCAATTGTAGTCCGCAGGATTTCGCCCATGGATAAGTGACGAGTCGAGTCGATCGAGACCAGTTCGCAAAGCGCCGCGGCCACCTCGCCCTTCCCGCAGCTCGAAGGCCCGGTTAGGATGACAACGCCCGGACCTCGGAGCGCGATGCGCTCCACGCGGACGAGGGATCGCGGTGCTGTCGAAGTCGCCATCTTTTTCTTTCCCCGTTTTCGCAACAAGCTCGCAACGGACATTTTGCCCATCGGCGATTGCGGGGCCAACGTTACCATGGCCCGCAGCTATGGCCGCCTCTGAAGACGACACCGCCCCCCATCCTCCTCATGAACGCATCCGCCTCCGCGCGATCGCAGGGGGCCATCGTGCCAGCCGCAAGCGCGTCGCCGAGGAATGGGCGCTCGTACTGACGGCCGAGGGGTATAGCCCGAAGCTCGTTCGCGACGAGGATCTGTACGCGATCGAAGTCGACGGGCGCGATGCCGAGGCCGCGGATGCCAGCCTCACTTCGTGGCAGGCGGAACGGGCGGAACGAGCGGCAACCAAACCTCTGCCGGCCGCGCCGGAAGCGACGTCCGTAGACCTCGGACTCGCCTACGCGAGTGCGCTCTGTCTGCTCGCATTTCATCTGGGGCTCGAATGGACCGGAAACCACGAGGCCTACGTGGATCTCGGCGATAGCCAAGCGGCCTTAGTGCTCTCAGGACAGATATGGAGAGTGTTGACGGCCCTCACTCTTCATGCAGACCTCGCCCACGTGGCGGGCAATACGCTCTTCGGCGGCTTCTTCCTAGCGGCGCTCACCGGCCGACTCGGCCTTGGCTGTTCGATCCTTGCGTTCCTCGTCAGCGGCACCCTCGGCAACTTCGCCAACGCCGTCTACTACGGCTCCGCCCATAGCTCGATCGGTGCCTCGACAGGCGTATTCGGCCTCGTCGGTGTGCTGGCCGGCCTCGCCGCCTGGCGCAGAAACCGCATGCATGCCCCCAAGCGCGGAGCCTGGATCGCATTCGCCGCAGGCCTCGGCGTCGTGGCCATGCTCGGCGGCCCCGGTCAGAGGATCGACTTCGCAGCCCATCTCTTCGGCCTCGCGGCTGGCGCACTGACGGGGGTGTTGATCTCGATCCCTCTCGCATTCCGCACTCGCCCGGGACTCCCGGCCCAAGTTGCCGCCGCAGTGGCGAGCGCTCTTCTCGTGTTTGGCGCTTGGCGCCTCGCCTAAACCTCGACCCATCGTCCGCCGGGCTGGACCGCAGGCTCGACATAACCCTCCGCCGGCCAATCCCATCGCGTCCACTCCGCAAGCGTCGGGATCTCTACTCCCGCAGGCAAAGCCTCGTCGCACACGAAGATCGCGTTAGGGCAGTAGGGCTCGGTGTACACCAAGGTGTAATTCTTCTCGCGTGCGAGCTTGTGGAATGCGGCAAGGCTCGCGCCGTGATAGAGGCTGTAGTTCTCCTTATCCCAGCCATGGTTGGCGTCGTACGCGATGGTCTTTGCTGTCTCGGGCATGAAGAAGACGTTGTACTCAACGATCACTACGCGCGGCCGGTAGCGCCCAAGCGCCCTCCAAACCCAATAGTCGTTGCCATCAATATCGATCGAGAGTAAATCGAAACCGGCCGGCACCTCAAAATCGTCAAAGAGCGACTCAATATTCTCCGCGTCGACGTGCGCGCGCCGGACGAGCTCCCCGTCCGCGCGGTCACTCCCCTCCAGCAAGAGTCCGCTCCAATCATGATGGAGTCTTAGGTTCGCGGTATTCGAGAGATGTAGTCCGTCCCATGCGCCAAATTCCACGAAGGAGCGCTGGCCCGCGCCAATTTTTTCGAAGAGCCGCAAGAGAACGCCGTCCTCGCCGCCCTGGGAATAAACCTGGCCCGCGTGCCCCTCAAGATCCTCGCGCCAGGCATTCGCACCTCCGCCTGCGACCTTCTCGGATTCTTCATCCCGCCGCTTTCCGATCATCGAACCCTCATCTCTCTCGTCATTTCAGTGTTAACTCGGCGGCCGCTTGCTAAACAGGTCCTTTGCCGAGCGGCGGCCAAGGCTATCATGCCGTCGCGAAACAAGGAGATCCTGAGCGATGAGCGAAACAAATGATCGAAGTGGCGTCTACCCGATCGGCAAGGCCGTGCTCGGAGCGACTTGGCTCTTTGCCACCGCCTGCTTCTTCCCGCCACTAAACGGCGCCGAAATCGGTGCCCTCGGGCGAAGCATCTTCGGCGTGCTCGCCGTCACGCACATCGTCGAATGCCTATTTTTTCTCGGCACGCTCCGAAAGACTGGCCGTCCCCTCGTAGGCGAGCTCTGGCAGACCTTCCTCTTCGGAATCGTCCACGTGTCGGCAATCCGGGCCGAGTCGAAGGACTAAGACGGGTACGAGACGAAGAACGAGGTCTACGCGTCCCCGAGCGACTCCCAGAGTCGCATCCCCGCGTAAGGCGCGTAGCCGCGGCAGGGCAGACAACCCTCAAGTACTTTCTCGACATCCTCCGCAGCCTGCGGTTTCCATCAGGAATTCAACTTTGGCGTAATCGCCTAGTGAAGCCCCTCCAGTAAAGCATCACCCCAGGCGTCGACGATCCGACCCACAAAAGCCGTCGCGCCCTTCACGCCGCGAAACTAGCGCCCCTGCCCTCGGTCCCGAGACGGACGACGATATCCGCCCCGCTTCTCGCCACCTGGCTTGCCTCCGCCGGGCCGTCCGCCACCACCGCCATGCGACTGGATCCTCGGCTGTCGCGAGGGGATCAGACAATCAGGGCCTTCGCCGATCAGGTCTTCGCGTCCTGCACGGAGGAGCGTGTCCTTCACCATCTTCCAGTTCTCCGGCGCGAAGAACTGTAGGAGCGCTCGCTGGACCTGGCGATCCTGCAGGCGCTTCGCCGTCTTCACAGGCTTCATGGTCATAGGATCGATCCCGGTCCAGTACATACACGTCGCGATGTCCATGGGCGCAGGAATGAAATCCTGAACCTGGCGCGGGCGATAGCCGCGCTCCTTCAGGAAAATTGCGAGCTCGATCATGTCTTCGGGGCTCGACCCGGGATGGCTCGAGATGAAATACGGAACGAGATATTGCTCCTTTCCCGCACGCTTCGAGGCCTCATTGAAGCGTTCCGCAAAAATCTCGAAGCTGCCTTGGGCCGGCTTCTTCATCAGAGACAAAACCGATTCGCTCACGTGCTCCGGGGCGACCTTCAAATGTCCCCCGACATGATGCGCCGCGAGTTCGTCGAGATATTCCGGTTCATTCGCAGCGAGGTCCATACGAATCCCCGACGCGATATGGACGCGCTTAACACCGTCGACGTTGCGTGCCCGGCGCATCAGATCAAGCGTCGGTGAATGGTCGGTATCCAGCAATTTGCAGACCTTCGGATGCACACAGGAGAGCCGACGACAGACCGCCTCGACCTTCGGCTTCGTGCATCGCATCCGGTACATATTTGCGGTCGGGCCACCCAGATCGCTGATCGAGCCCTTGAAGCCGGGTGCCTTCGCCAGCGCCTCCACTTCACGCAGAATTGAGTCGGGACTGCGACTCTGAATCTCGCGCCCCTGATGCATCGTAATCGAGCAGAATGTGCAGCCCCCGAAACAACCCCGCATAATTTGTACGGAGTCGCGAATCGTCTCCCAAGCCGGCGGCGGCGCGTCGTAGTCGGGATGCGGGCGACGCGTATAAGGCAGCTCATGAATCCGGTCCATCGTCGGCTCATCGAGCGAAGCCGCAGGGGGATTGATCACGACGCGCCGGTCCCCGTGGCGCTGCACGAGTCGCCGCGCGTTCCGTGGGTTCGTCTCGTGATGCAGCTGGCGAGTCATGTTTGCGAAAGCCTGCATATCCTCTTGCACCGTCTCAAACGAAGGCAGTTCGATCGGTTGACCCGCTTCATCCCAATTTTCCGCTTCGGGCAGCTCTTCGTTCTTGCCTAACAAATAAGCGACGCCGGCCAGGTCGCGCAAAGAGGCGAGTCCCTCGCCGCGATCGAGCCGCTGCGCGATTTCGAGCATAGTCGCCTCACCCATGCCGTAGCCCAGCAGGTCCGCCTTCGACGTCACCAAGTTCGAGGGCCAGACGCGGTCGCTCCAATAGTCATAGTGAGCGATTCGTCGAAGCGACGCCTCGACTCCGCCACTAATCACCGGCACGCCCTTAAACGCCTCACGACATCTCTGCGCATACACAGCCGTCGGTCGGTCGGGGCGCAACCCGATTTTTCCGCCAGGTGAATAGGCATCCGCGTTCCGGCGCTTCTTATTCGCCGTAAAATGATTGATCATCGAGTCCATGTTGCCGGCACTCACCGCACAGAAGAGCCGCGGCGGGGCAAATGCACGCCAAGCATCAGCACTTCGCCAATCGGGCTGCGACAGAATCGCGACTCGAAATCCGTGAGCCTCGAGCCATCGCCCCAAAATAGACATCGCGAACGACGGATGATCGACATAGGCATCGCCGCTCACAAAGAGCACGTCCACTTGCTCCCAGCCCCGGGCGGCGACGTCCTCGGGCGTGGTCGCCAAAAAGGCCGAGCGGTCGGGCTCCACTTCGATGCGACTTTTATTGGCGGCTTTCATGACGGCACAGTAGCAGCCAAGCGCCTCTCCCCCTCGCCGGATCCAATGGTAGGATCCGGCCGTGTCCACTATCGCGACCCCAAGCCCCTCGAATCTCGCCACCTGCCCGCACCGCCCGCCGTGCCCAGGCTGCCCGCGCTTTGGCGAGCAAACACCTCCCGAGCAGGCTGAGGTCGCACTCCGGGCGCTCGCTGCCGACGCCGGGCTGCAGAGTCCGATCCTGCATGCCAGCCCTGGTCTGGGACATCGGCATAGGGCACGCCTGGCCGTCCGCGGACGCACCAAGAGCCCCAAAGTCGGACTCTTCCAAGCCGGGTCGCACCGCATCGCCGATACCCCCAGATGTGGCGTGCATCATCCGCGAATCAACGAGACGGTCGAAGTTCTGAAGCGTGCGATCCGCGCCACCGGCATCGCCCCCTACGCAGACAAACCGCACCGCGGCGAGATCCGTTATGTCCAAGTTGTGGTCGAGAGATCGACCCAACAAGTCCAGGTCGTTTTGGTCGGAAACGGCAACACTCCCGACGTGCTAGGCGAGCTGCCGGTGGTCTTCGAACGCGAAATGGGCGAACGACTGCAAGGCCTCTTCTTCAACGGACAGCCCGAAAGAAGCAACGCGATCCTCGGCCCAATCATGCTCCCGCTCGCCGGGAATCCCACGGTCGTAGAGCAGCTAGGCGGCGTCGACGTCCACTTTCCGCCCGGCGCATTCGGCCAAAATCACATTCCGCTCTATGAACGTGCCGTGGATCGTATTGCTGAACTCGTTCCGGAGGGACTGGATCTAGCTGAAGCTTATTGCGGGGTCGGCTCCATAGGCTTGGGCCTCCTCGGCCGTGCGCGCAGCATCCGGTTCAACGAGCGAAGTCCCGAAGGTCTGGAGGGGCTCGCCCTCGGTCTTGCGGCCCGCCCGGAGGCGGAGCAAGCTCGCGCGTCGATTTTCGAGGGCGCCGCCGGCGATAGGTTGGATGCGATTCGCGACGCCGACCTCGTGATCGTCGACCCACCGCGCAAGGGCATCGATGATGCCCTCCTGAGTGCCCTCATGGTCAGCCCCCCGAAACGACTGATTTATCTGGCTTGCGGCCTTCCCGCCCTCCTCGCCGAACTGCCTGGGCTCGAAGCCGGCGGGCTCCGCCTTCGTGGGGTCGAAGCATTCGACTTTTTCCCCTTCACAGAGCACGTCGAAACCCTTGTCTGGCTGGACCGGAATGAGGAACAATTCCCGTCCGGGCGAACGATCGCCTAACCGGAGCCTCGATGTCCGCCCCAAAAGATGCTGAAACCAACCTCTTCGAACAGCAGGAGTCTTTCGACTTCGGACCGCCGCGGCCGTTCGTGCGACCGGCCCTCCCCGCAGAGCGACGCTCCGTGCTCGAAGTGATTGGGCGAGCATTTCATGATGACCCAGTGACCTGCCATCTCTTTCCTAAGGAGCACAAGCGAGCCATGCGATGGGCACGCTTTTCAGGACTAGCGATTAAGAGCATGGGTGACACCGCTCATATCCTGACCACGGAATCCGTCCAAGGTGCCGCCGTTTGGCAACTCCCTAATGGGGGGCGCCTCGGAGCACTCACTAATTTCGGCATAGCATTCCGTTTTCTCATGCTCGCCGGTTTAGGAGCGCGACGCGCGATTCGCCTAGGGGACCTCACCAGCGCACATCGCCCGAGCGAGCCCCATTACTATCTAGGCGTATTAGGCACCGACCCAGATCAACAATCCAAAGGCATCGGGTCTGCCTTGATTCAACCCGTACTCGACCGGTGTGACAAAGAACGGATCCCCGCCTACTTAGAGAGCTCCAAAAAGAAAAATCTGCCCTTCTACCAAAAGCATGGTTTCGAGGTCATCGACGAATTACAGATACCCGAAGGACCGCCGATTTGGACCATGATGCGAAGGACCGGATAGGGCTCGAGGCCCTGCTGCGGCGCCTAACAAGCTGTTAGCCGCGGTAACGCGCGAAGCACCAAGGACCGCTCGCGTCTTCTACGCGCTCCTCGCTCACGGCCACCCCGAGCGCCGACGCGATGCGTTCCGCTTCGACAAAGGGCGGGCCGACTGCGGCGGGATTCAGCGCCCCTTCGAATCGTGAGAGCAGCAGCTCGTCAACGCGGTTCGGCAAAACCTCGTTGCCGTAGAAGGACGCTGCGGTGGTCGGGCCAGCCTCGATGCTCAGTGTGGCGCCGGGCTGAGTTTCCATAACAAAGTCGAGAGCGGCTCGAGGTCCGTCGCCCGTAGCAGCGCCTTCCGCGTGCTCGAAACCCGACGGCAATGCCAACTCCTCTCCTAGTGCGGCCTGCCCGGTAAAGAGCCAGCCCTTGCGCCCGGCGAATGCGGCATGCTCTACCGGAAAATCGCCACTCCTCGACAAGACAAGCAGGCGCGGCGGCTCGCTCCGCCCAAGCTGCGCAGACCGCCACGCAGCCCACGCTCGATCTTCATCTTCAGACTCGGCGTAGCGATGACGAAGCTCAGGCTCGGCCCGCAGAATCGCGCCGGTCGTCAGAATTACGTCCGCCCGTGCCCGAGCGAAGCCGAGCACAAAGCGGTCCGTCGTGCTGCGCGGAGCAGCCGGGCCAATAGCAATCACATTGCGGCTGACTTGTGCGATCGCGGCCACTTGAATACAACCGCCCAACTGGCGCCAATCTCGCTCGCCGTAAAGCACCTCCAACCGCTCCTCGATTTCATTGATCGCCGCGCTCAATCTCAATCTCGCTTAGTGCTCTCTGTTTCACTTTCAGAAACATGACATAGTACTCTCGGATTTGTCCCTATGACTCATCAGGTCATTCCGTGGCATCGTAGTCTGTCTAATCGTACCGCTGACCAACCGCCACTTCCTTTTCACACCGTATAAACTGGCGATCCACGCAGTCGCAGAGCAAACAAGAGGAGAGCGAAGGATGATGACGTCCCAGCTATCGCTGTGGCAAGAGCTACTGCTGCTCGGGACTGGCCTGCTTTCGCTGGTCTACGTCTTCTATTTTCGAATTTGGTTGGCCCTGGCCATCAGCTCGGACGTGCTCTTCGCAATATCGGTCGCGCTAGTCGTCGCTACGATCGCCACTCCGAGTCTCTTTGATGACATCGCACACGGCGTCGTGGAGCGAAGCTCTCTACCCTCCGCCCTCGAAGATGCAGATGCACGCGTCGCAGCATTCGCCGCGCTCCCGGGCGAAATGATTGACGCGGCCCTCGCAAAGGTCGGCTTCGAACCCGACCCCGAAGTCGCTACGGATTCGCAAGAATTAGACGGAAAGCCGATGGAGCCGGGACCGATTGTTTCGACACTTCGCCCACCCGTCGAGTCATTGATCGCTGTGACTATACGCGTGAGCACGTTCATAGGAAGCGGCTTCCTGCTTTTGCTCTCGCTCGCGACCCGTGCTTCAACGACGACAGCCCGACGCCTTCATACCCTAGCCGCAAGAGTCGACGAACTAGAAGCGCACGCCGGAAGCGGTTCTACGATCACGGCACCGTTAGCGGTCGCCGACACTCATACCGCCGCGCAAACCACATCGCCCGAATCCTCTGCTCCGCGTTCGCCCTCGCATCAGGAGTCATGACGCCTAGCACGGAAGACAGGAGCACCAAAAAAATTAGACGCTTCCCGAAATAATTTGTTGCATTAGCTCGTCGTAGCGACGCCTACTCCCTGTAGCCTGACATGCTGGCCCTCCCCTTCATGCTGCGTCAGACGAATCCAATGCAGCATCTCGGCCAGCTGATCTGTGGCGCGCTTGCATCGACCCGCACCACCTCCCTCTGGAAAAGCTCAGGATGGGCGTAAGCGCCCCTGCCTCCGGCATCGCCTCGAGATCAACAATCCGACCGGGTCGATTCTGACCTCCCCGACTTTGCGACCCTCACTGCATAAAACGAGAACAGACCGAGCAAGAGCGCGAGGCCCCCAAAGATATTCCTGCCCGAGCAGTTCGTTGGTGACGGTAGGTCGACTCGAAGGGGCAGCCTGCTTGCATGTGATCTGCGGAGCGGCACGCGACTCGGGCCCGACACGCGGTTCTTAAAATGTCAGACGCTCCATCACACGCTAGCCTCCATCCACGTGGCCAGAAATTGAGCCTGAGGTGGGAACCTATCGCTGTCTCTAGCCCTCGGTTCGCTTCAGTGGCCCCGCAGCACAGGAGAATCCATGTCGTGGCATCCGATTGAGTTACCCTCGCCTCTCGCCTCGCGAGAGAAGGTATCTATCAGCCTCGAAGGTCGAGAAATTCTTGTCTGCCGAGTCGATGATCAATATTTCGCTCTGTCTGCACGATGTACTCATTCTGCATGGCCTCTCGTAAACGAGCCCACCGAGGGCATGGAGATTGTCTGCACCCTACATGGCGCACGATTTGATATGCGTGACGGCTGCCCATCAGGCGGCCCCGCAAGCAAACCCCTTTCTAGCTATCCCATTGAGCTCCGCGACGGCGAGCTCTACGTGAGACTCTGAAATGAACTTTCCCACTTTGATTGCGACGACTATTTCTCCGGCCGCGGATCCCTCTGCGCGGTGCAGCCGATTCCTGTGGCAAATTCTCCCTTTCGTCATAGCAATTCCTATTGCGACCGCGGGATGCGCCAACTTCAACTCGAGCCTCAACTATGCGAGCGACGAAGCGCAGATAGCTCCTGCTGCGCCCGTCCTCGTCGAGATCGGACTCGGTCTCCCGGAAGAGACACTGCCTGAAGTCGAAGTCGAGCTGAATGAGCGGGCCAAGCCTTGGTACGAGCTCGCTCGTGAATCGCGCGTCGCACGGCAGGCTGGCGACTACGAAGAGGCGCGAGAAGCGCTTTCGAAAGCTTCAGTTCAGCTCGCTTCGCGTCCAGCCGACAATGCGCAGCGGCGCACGGTACACAGCGCAACCGCTCGCCTCGCGATGTCCCTAGCTACATCGGAGCAAATCGAGAAAGCGAATGAAGTTGCTGAAGAAGTACTAGCTGAAGCGGAGGCCGATCCACTCGTGGGCGGACCGGCCACGGTAGAGCTCGCCTACTATCTCGCACAAAAACGCACCCTGGAGGCTAAAGAATCGGGGATTCCCGATTCGCAGCTATCCTTGCTTCGGATTGCACTCCTGGTTTCCGAACACGAAGCTGCAAGCAACGAACGCCTAATGCTCGCCTACGAAATATCCCAAGTCGCCTCCCGTGAAGGAGACCACGACCTCGCGCGGCGTGCGATCGATCGCGCGGTACTCGACACCAAGACTCTCGACCCGCTTGGACTATCCCAACTCGCCACGCTTAAGATCACCAAGATGCGAATTGCCCTCGCGCAAGGTGACCTAGCAACGGCGGAGGCAACGGGCGCAGCTGCTAATAGGCTGCTCGACGAATTCGACGCGCCAGCAGGAATTAGGGCGATCGGCGAAGCGACCATCGCTCATGTTATCGCCGAGCGCGGAGACACAGAGCGCGCCCGTGCCATTGCCTTGTCAGCTCGTTCGCGACTCGGCGGCGACCCCCCTGTCGGAAATCACGGTACGCTCATCGTCCTTGGCGAATTGGCCCGACTCGAACGCGCGGCAGGCGATCTCGATGCTGCGCGGCGTCTCTATGCCGAAGCCCTCGACTTGCCGGGCGTCGATTCAGATCTCGACATCGACTTGGTCGGAGAGCTCACCCAAGAACTCGCAGTCCTCCGCGAAGAAGAAAAAGCGGACGTAATTTCTGCAGCCCCCGACGCCACGATTCAACCCACTCCCTAGGACGATCCTCACGAAGAGTTCAGGCATGATTAGTTCTCCCCTACGCCAAGAGATCAGTCCCCGTCGTCGTCCGGCGCGAGATAAACCCGATTTCGCCGGACGTCCTTGATCATGAAGATCCATCCAAGAATCCAGTGAACATCCGATGACAAATTGGGTATTCACGGAAGCCCTACTCTCGGTCGCCTCGCAATCATCGCCCAATACGCCGGGCCAGATCCTCCCATGACGGGAAAGCGCTTAATATCCAAGATCTCCAATCCGCGATCCGTCAGCCATTTAGGGAGATCGGGGATTTCATGGAGCGCGCAAATCCCAAGCAGCCAACCGACGCCGTTCACCAATCGATAGTAGGCCGTCGTCGCGACTCCGCTGAGGCCCAAGCCGGCGGCGGGCGCAAAATCAGCCAGGCAGAGTCGCCCCCCCGGCCGAACCTGAACTAACAAGGCTCCCAGCATGGATTGAGCGTCGCTCTCCGAGAACATATTCAGGAAATAATTTGCGACGACTACGTCGTAGTCACCAGGGCAAGGGAGTTGACTTACGTCATCCTCAACAAGCTCAAGGCACAGCCCTTCACGGATCGCTGCCGCACGCAGCCTGCGGAGCATAGGCTCAGACAAATCAACCGCCGTGACCTGCGCGCCCGCGCGGGCGGCGGCGAGGGCATCGGCCCCACGCCCGACGCCAACGTAGAGAACGCGACTCCCCACCCTCAGAAAACCAAGATGGTGACGTTTGGATCGGGCGATCGCGCCGAGGGAATAAACGGCGCAAACCTCGTCATAGAGGAACGCGACACGGTCGTAGACAAATTTCACGAAAGACACCCTGCTCGCCGCCTAATGCAACTCCGCTTCAAGAAAGGAATCGATATCGCGCCAGGCCTCGGCTGCATTGTCTGCGTCAAAAACGTCTGGACGTGACTCGTTCAGAAATGCGTGTTGCACACCCACGTAGGTCAGCATTCGCGACTCCACGCCCGCAGCATCCAAGCTTTCAGAGAGCGCTTTCACATCAGCGCCGGACACGAATTCACAATTTTCGGCGAATATGCCAAGGACTCTCGCGCCCCACGATGAAAAATCCACGGAGATGTTCGGATGAACCCCATAACAATCTACAACCGCTGCAATTTCAGGAACGAGCGAGGCCCCATAAAGAGCAAGCTTGCCGCCCATGCAAAACCCGATGCAACCGAACTTGGCACCACCGACCTCAAGCTGACGCTCAAGCGCATCGACCGCACACGAGAGGTCGCAACCTGCGCATGAGGTGTCGAGTTCCAACATTAGGCGCCCTGCTTCATCAGGATTTGTTGTTGAGTCGCCGCGATACGGGAAGTTTCATTCGTCGCCATACGCTCTCCTTCGCCCAACCCTAGACGGCCGGACCACTGTGCCTCAAGACCTCCGGATGCCCCTCCGAACGCAGAACCGCGCGATGCCCATGTTCGGACAGCGCGCGGTCTCTGGAAATATCTACCGACACTTTGCTCAGACACACTCTTGGATCTGAACAAGCCGCCCGGGTGGTTGTCGGAGGATCATCCGATTCGGCCTAGTCATATAGAAAGCCTAGGGAGGCGTCGGGCCAGACACGATAGGCGGATTGATCGGAATCGGAGAAGCCATCGAAAGCTGCAGATTGCGGCAACCCGCTCCAGGGGAATCGCAGGGTGCACGAATGCCCGCCGCTCCGATTCCGACGGCCCGGTCTACGCCGTTCAAGGCAAGTCGCTGCGAGGAAATCGCGGCCACCGGCGGCGCGAATCGACCCACGACTGCGCCCGCAGCCGGCATATCTGCCATGCCACTATCGAAGGCATTATCAAAGGCCGAAGCCGCCGCGGCGCTCTCCTCCAACGCTACGTCCAGGTTCACTACTGGCGCCGGGATGGAGTTAGAGACAGGCAAGCTCGAGGGGACCGCCGAATCCGACGGCACTACGATGTCCGTCGAGGCTGCTGCCACGTTCGCGTCTGCGCCACTTGGACCCGCTGCACCTACGCCTGCAGGATCCGAAATTGCTGCTCCGGCAGCGCCAGCTGCGCCTGCCACGAGAGCCGGCGCCACGCTATTAGAGGGCACACTCGCAACAGCTGCCGCGTCAGCGGAACCAATCTGCGATCCGGCGACTGCGCCTGTCGTCGCTGCGCCGAGGTCGGCAGGAGTATTTACGAGCGGTGCCGCGCCAACCGGCGGCAATGGAGTCGAGTCGCTCTTAGCAACATCAGCGCTCGTGCTCACGTCTCCAGCACCAAACATTCCGCGCATCGGGCCGCAGGTCAGTAGCAATGCAATCACGATGAATATGCCACCCACCATCAAGCTATTCCGAGTTGTTGGGGTCATGCTTTTTCTCCTATTTGATCGATCAGATCGTCCTGTGACGACCGGCTGCCCAAGATCGATCGGGCGATTCGATTCAGTCGAATCGGAATTTCAAATAACCACCCACTATATGGCGGTCATAGTTGTATGCATCGCGGTTCGAGTCATTCGTGAGATACGAATAACGCCCGCTCACAGAAATATTGTCCGTGAGGTCCTTCTCGACCTCGCCTTCGAAGACCACCTCATGCTCGCTTCGGTCATTCCCCGAGAGCGTGTACTCGACATCCGGCGTCTCTACATCGGGAAAGGTCGATGGATTCGCGAAGTCGCGGTGTTCGTAGCTGATGCGCGTCACGATACTGAAGTCGAGGGGAAGCTCGATGTTCACACCCGCGTTGAGGATATGGGAGAAGTGCTCCCATTCTTCACCTTCCGAGTCGTAGTAGCGGAAGTGATAGCCGCCACCGAGTTCGAGCTGCTCGATGATCTTATTGAGGCCCTGCGGCAGGGTTACGAGGTATCGGTGCTCAAACCCAGCACCATAGCCAATGCCGTCGCGGTTCCGTGCGCTGGTCTCGTTGACGCCAGCAGGCGAACACCCGAACGGGTTTCCGGGACAGGGCGCGTTCGTTCCAGACGGTCCTGGGCCATCCTGAACTTCGAAGGGTTGGAAGCGAAGATCATTCGCCAGCACGTCCACAAGCGCGATTGTCGTCCCTGCCCGCGTCCACGTATGGGCAACCGAGATTTCAGCAACGTGCGACCGCAGATAGGGATCATCATTGACCCAAGCATGCCCGAACTGATATCGCGCCTGACCGATCGTGTTTGTGCCCAATTGATTCGCGATATACGCGCCGACCGTCGGGTAATGAATGTCGACGGCAAACAGGTCGACATGATTGTTCCCGGTGTAGCTGGCCGTCGCACCGCCGCTCCACTCGCCATCATCGGATTGAAAGAGCTGAATGCCAGCGTCTATTGCCCAAACGCCGCGCCAATCACTTTCACCCCGTGTCGAATCTCGGCGGTCGTCGGCAATCTCAGCGACGTCGCCACGCAACAACACATTGTCATCAAACTCAACGCCAATCTTGCCACGAAGGAAAAAGGGAAAGAGCCCCGTCGCTTCGAGAAGTTTTTTGGCTTCCTTGCCCCAAGAGCCGTCGCCATCGAGATCGACGACGCGCTGGAAGGCTTCGCGTGCGCGGGTGCGCTCGGCTGCGCCTTGCCATGCTAGGCCGGCATAATAAGAAGCGACCGGCTCGGTGAGCTCCGGCGAGAGGCGTGCGGCAGATTCGAGTGCGGGTGCCGCGCGATCATTGTCGCCATCACGCAAAGCGATCAGGCCTCGATAGAGCAAGAGCTGTGCTTCATCGCTAGATACGCCTTCCGCCTCAGTCAGCGCCGCGTCGGCTTCGGTATATCGCTCGAGGTGGTAAAGCGCGACGGCACGATAGAGTTCAACGTCTCCGACCTGTTCAGGGGAGAGCCCGTCACGATCTCCGCGAATCGCGTCGAGGCTATTGAGCGCCTCGGGATAGAGCCCCGAACGAATCTGGCATTGCCCCGCCAGCAACCGGGCGCGGCCTTCGAGTCCGGAGACCCCGGCGAGTTGGCGTTCGGCCTGCCCGCATCTCCCCTGCTCGACATCCTGTCGCGCCGCGCTGAGCGCGTCTTCGAGTGGGCCCGCGAAGGCGGTTCCGGGAAAGGCGCTCATGAACGCGGCAGAGCCGATAGACAAGCCCAGGGTTAACCCCAGGCTTACCACGCTGCTCTTCAGGACCGATTCGTTGGCCGGTTTTTTTCGCACCATTTCCCCTAAGCTCACGCTGGGTCGGATTCGCTGTCCGTCGCCCTATGAGAGATTCGTTTTCCGTCCGCTCTCACTCGGTGAGTGCGAGTTCGCTTTAAGAATTCGAGCGTTAGCCCGTTCGGCAGAACTTCGCCCCACGCCGTTCACGCGGCCGGAACCCGATCAATCGATCGTGATCCGACGGCGCTCCGAGCCACGATTGACCGACGCCAATCCTGCGAGTCCCAGTCCCAACAACAATGCAGCGGCCGGTTCCGGAACAACCGCGATGGCGTTGGCCATCAGCTGCGGCGTGCCGCGCGTTCCGGGTGCCGTCAGCACGTCGTACTGAAAACTGATGCGATCGCCAAAGGTCGTATTCCAACCGATATAGTCGAAAGTGCTGCCAGACCCGCTCGTATAGACGAGGTGAGAATACGTGTCGAAGCTGCCGTCGAACGCGAAGCCAGGAACCGCACTCGTATCGAGGCCCGTTGGCACAACCGGGTTCAACTCGACCTGAACTTCGCCTGGCACATAGGCGCCGGTTACGCCGCTGAGGAAGAGCGTAAAGTCTTCGTCGATAAGTCCCGTGTTGATGCGGGAGACTTCGATGCTGACGATCACGGAATACGCACCCGTGATGCCGGCTGTAGTTGCCCGACACGTACTGTCCCCGAAGAGGATGCACACATCGGTTGAGCCCCGCAGCTCGACGTCGACTGACGCACCCCCCTCCTCGCCCGCACCCAAGAAGGGTGTCGTCGAGTCGAAATTGAAGCCGTCGAGACCCTCTAGCCCCGCGGACTCGAAACCAAATGCCGGAGCGAAATTCGCCGGCGTCGCTAGAGCAGGAGCCGTAGTCATGAAGAGGCCCGCCGCAAACAAAGCAGCCATCGACTGCATCAAATTCATCTGTCTCATTCAACCCACCCCTAAACCAACTGCCTGGTCGAGGCCGTCGCTCGGCGGCCTTATCCAACAGTTCCCAACTCTGAATGAGTGGGGACCCAAGAAGACGCGGAGACGCTTCTGGGGTCACAGTGAAGTGGTGAGTGAGAATGGATTGTGTCAGACGCGATTAACCATTTACTTGCTTACCTGCTCTTTACCTGCACTCTTGGGCGAATTTATGGTGAAGGAAATTAAAAAACCGGCCCGAATACCCTCTAAGCGTATCGTTCGGCCAAATTTGCGCCCCAGGGCAATTACCCACGGGAGAACTTGTCGTGTCTCAGCGGATGCGAAGCAACCATCCCTCGAAGGCTTCCCCCTCCGGGAACCCAGGAAGACTCGGATGATCCACTCCCGCGAGGGCGGGATCGATCGAGTAGATTTGAATACACGCTCGCGCCGCCACGCGCTCAAGTGCCTGGCCGATTCCGACCGGCGGTCCTGACCGATTCTGAGTCACCAGCAAGCTGCCCCCCGGCGCCAACCGATCAAGGGCCAGCTGAAGAAGCGGCTCAAGATCATCCTTTACGGACCAGAAGCGCCGTCCCGCAGCAGCCGCAGTCGGCGGATCGATCACCATCCCATCGAAGCGCTCGTTCGAATCGAGCGATTCGAGGAAACGGCGCACATCGCCGCGGACGGATTTATGCTTGCTGGGGTCGACCCCGAGATCCTGATTCAGCGCGACATTCCGATCCGTTCGTTCCAGGTAGGCGCCAGAAAGATCCACAGAAATAACTTGTTCCGCACCCGCCGCGAGAAGTGCGACGCTGAAGGCGCCCGTATGCGCAAAGAGATTGAGCCAGCGCCCTCCCCTCGCGGCCAGCTTCGCAACGCGCTCTCGGTTCTCGCGCTGATCCACAAAAAGACCGTAGCCAGGGCGCGGCTTGCGCGGTGCATCCCATCCCGGATCGATCTCGAAACGAAGCCCGCGCTCCCGCACTACGAAGCGGTCGCTTTCGAGATCCGGATGATTCTTCGCCAACTCTTCGAGTCCACCTGCGCGCCAACGCACCCGGTCAACTGCTCGCCCAGCCGGCGATCGCAAATGCAAGAGTTCGAGTACGCTCCACGGAACGCCCTCCGGAGTCATAGGAAGCTGCGCCAAGAGGGCCTCAATCGTACGGTCGCGAAAGCCCTCCGTCGCCCACCCCGAGACCAGCACCCGCAGCAGCGACCCGAGGCGATCGATATACAAGCCAGGAAACCCGTCGGCTTCTCCGTGAACTAATCGAAAGGCATTGCTTCCGGTGGGCTCGTGGCCGCTCCACAAAAGAGCGCTTCGGCGGCCGAGCGCTTGCGAGATCCGAGCGTCGATCGACTCCAATGCGCGAAGCGGACGGTCGCCGTGTCCCCAAACCCGTGCGGAGAGTCGAGGCGTTCCTTCTATGTGGGCCCACGCGATCCCACGCCGTTCTCGGTCTGTCACACGAACCAGAGCACCGCGGCGGTAGTTTCCCGCGGAATCGCTCGCATCGTCCGGCAGGATCCAGCGATGTCCTCCGGCTAGAACTCGTGCCGTTTCGTCCGACACGACGAACGTCCCGCCTGTGGGATCATCCGACGATGCACTCGCCCCATGATCCCATTGCCAAACGATCTCTTCGGGTTTGGGCAGCGCAGCGCCTGCCTGCGCCACGCGAACTCCTCCCGGCACGCCCAACCCGCCGTTCGCTAGATCGCCCACCACGGGCAGGTCGATCTCAGCGAGGGCTAAGCAAAGTGCCTGCGCGGCCACTGCCTCGCCTTGCACCTCAATCCGTGCAAGCGAGTCGCAGCGCTCTACCACCTCGAAATTCAGAGGCGATCGCCCCGTTAACTTGAGCTCTCCCGAAGCCCAGGGAGCTTCCTCGACCCATGCGAACCAATGCTCCGCCAGACCCAATTCCGCCGCCGCATCGACGCCTAATGCAGCAACAGCAGAACCCACAAGCTCAATTTCGATCTTCGCGCCCGCGGGACACACTTGATTCGCAGACGTCGCTCCTCGTCCATCGACCTGAACGCGGTCGCTTTCTACGAGCCCGCGGCGTTCGCCGCGATCCAAGCACGGCAACAACGCTGCCAGCCACGAACCCAGAGATTCGACGCGTCCTGGGAGACGAAAATGAAGGCGGGAAGTCGGAGCGAGCTTAGACACGCCGCGAGCATAGGCGGCTCGGCTGAAGAGCGTGCGCGTTTCGCTCGATCAGTCACAAAGACCTTCTAGGCGGCAGAAGACCGGAGTCATCAAGCCGGTCCCTAGACGGCGAGCACGACGGATCGCTGACAGGAGCGTGCCGACGACGTCCGCGTTTTCCACGCAATCCGCCAAACGCTGGCGAAGGGGCGTAACGTTCGCTGCCATCGGTTCGGTACCGGTCAAAACGACGACGGGCAATCGATGGGCGAGATCGTTTGCAAGTTCGATAGCTACATGAGGCTCGACGTTCGGTAGATAGGGATCGATCAGAAGGAGATCAAATTTTGCGCCCCTAATCTGGGCAGCCGCGTCCAATAGGTTTGCTTCGCAAACGACGTCAAATGACGCGCGAACGGCTCGGCCGAGGCTCTGCCTAATTTCCTCGGCGACTTCTGGCCGCTCCTCTACGAAGAGGATACGCACGAAACGTTCGTCCGGGCGGGCATCATTCCCGTGCGGTCGGTGCCCTGCAAACTCGGACCCAGTACTCATTGCGAACTCCCGTCCGCGAAGTCCTGCCGTGATTCCGTTCCCAAACGAAGTCGAAGGCATTCACTTCCGGATACTATAGCTGTCGGTGAATGCCCCCATCACCTTGAGTTCGATGCACCATCATATCGCTAGTTGTTTACCCCTTCGCAATTGAGCCGAATCGACCATCGATTCTTCTCGACGGACACACCGCGCGTCGCGCGGCGGCTGCGATCCTCTTGCGCATTCCCGAGCCGCCGACCAAAGCCCTGCCCCGCCAGCAAAAGTGGCCGAAGTGGGGGATGCGATCACGAGCGTGGTCAATCCCATCATCCTCTCGCCCACGCAGCAACGCAGAGCGGTCCGCAGAGTATTCTTGACGCTTCTTTAGTGATTCATTGCGATTCTCATCCATGAGGCTCGCAATATTTTCCGCGCTTATACAGACGGCTACGGCCATCGCGTTCTTACCGGTCTACAATCGTCCGTCCTCATGAGTCAATCCCGAGCGCATTCGCTCTCTCCTACCTTGCCGAAGCCCCTGACCGAATTGTGCGCTCACTTAGAGGAGCGTGGCTTGCGATCCTTCAGCCACGGCGACGGGTTGCTCGACGAATTACGTCCGCAGCCTCGCACGGAAGCTGCCGGGCCCCGAACTCAATCAATTCTCTGCAGCGGCCCGCGAGCGCAAATACTCGCGGCGCTTCCCAACGCGGTCGTCACTTCAGAACTTGGAACCCGACTTACGCAGGCCACCGCGGGCGGGCCCGTTGATATTCTCTGCATGGGCGACGGTCCTATGGAAGAGGCGCTACTTGATTTCGCACTCGGCCCCTACGCCCTCGCGTTTCGTCCGGCGGATCTCCGCTTCTGCGACCCTCGAAATCAACTCGATGCGCTCGGCCAAGGTCGCCTTGAACTCGCGAGCCGACACCCCGCCCCCTTCGCCCGAGCGCCGCGTCGCTACTTTATCGCCGCGCGATTAGCCGCTGAATACAACCTAACGCCGACAGACGATGTGATTGAGAGCGCCTGCGGCAGCTTCGACGAAATAAGTCGGCGACTCCCGCGTGGTGCGCCTGCGAGACGCGAAATCAGCCGGATCCTGGCGAGCCAAGATCCGACCGCCGGCCTCGCCTTCCTTCACGACACAGGAGTCACCAATCAAATCGCCCCTGGCGCACTCCCCATACAGGCCGCTCGCATCGCTCGACTCCCACCCCTGCCGTCGCTCCGCTGGGCCGCCTGGCTCCGTGGATCTGCAACCGCGAGAGGGATGGTCCGCTTGCGTGTACCTCATCGCCTCGCACGACGTGTCGAACACCTTCAAGGGCTGCATCCCCTCGACCGCAGCATCGAATCGAGCCGAGATGTCAGCATCCGTCGCATTTTGTCCCGCACATCTGCAGAGGAACGCGACGCACTCTTCGCCTGGCGGCGCCTCGAAGTGGCAGAGCTCGAGAATAAAGTCGATGCGGCGGCGATCGAGCAGCGACTCCAGCGGGTGGAGGCCCGAATCGAGGCCATGCGAGCCAACGACACTCGCGCGGGACAGGTCCGCACCCTGGCCCTGAACGGCAGTGCGGTCATGGAACTACTTGGCGCGGGACCGGGACGCCACGTCGGGAATGCCCTCGCCCATCTCGCCCGCTTCGTTGAAGCCGCCCCCGACAGCAACGAAACCGGCCCTCTAGAAGCGGAATTGCGGCGCTGGGCCGAAGCGAATACGAACCTGCTCGAGTGAAACCTTCGCCGAGACCTTCACGGGGTCTCGGCCCGCGCAAAAAAACATTAAGACGTCGAACGATCTCTCTGACCTCTACTACGCCATAAGACGCCCCAAGGCTGACCAAATCGGTTAGCATCCGAAACCCTCCCACTGCAGTTACGGCCTTCGGCCGATTGGTTCGCTCCCTTGGATTTTACGCAGACGCTCTTCGAATCAGTTCAGGAGGCTTGCCCGCGCACCCTTTGGTCGCGCGGCGTGTCGCTCGCGAGGGCGGACGCTGTCAGCGTCGAAGAACGCCTCGCCAACTCGATCACGCTTCGGGTCAAGACTGGCAAGGGTCTTGGTGCGCCGCAGGTCACGCTTCACCCCAAGGACGAAGACTGGGAATGCTCCTGCAACTCTCCTGACGATCCATGTGAGCATATTGCTGCCGCGGTGATCGCTGTGCGCAACGCCGCAAAGGGCGGCGAGGATCTTCCGACCCAGGGCGAAGGCCGTGGGCGAATCGTCTATTGCCTCGAAGATCGTGCCGGGCAGCTTTACATGACCCGAGAGATCGAATTCGAAGGGAAGCGGACAGTGCTTCGTGGCAGCCTGTTGGCCGTAGCCGCAGGCGGCAAACGCAAGGGCCCCGATTTCGTAGCGACGCCCGCAGATATCGCTATCGATCGCCGCCTCGCACCCCGTCCGGCGGACACTCGTATCAAACCGAACCTTTCAAATCTCGTCGACAAAATGACCGGTATCGGTCGCGTCTTCTTGGATGGAAAGCCGATTCAGATCGACACCGAACCGATTGGCCTGATCGCACGCGTCGTCGATGCGCCAGAAGGCGTCCGGCTCTTCGTGGAACAGGACACGCGAATCATTCGCGCATTCCGAAACGGGATCGTGCAAGCGGGCGATACGCTTCACCCTCTCGCGCCTAACCGACTCACGGGGCGAGAACTCGCCGACCTGCCGCGCGGCCTGTTCTTCAGCGACGATGACCTCGCAACACTGGTCACCGAAGTTATCCCCGAACTCGAAAAGCGGATCCCGCTCGTCATAGAATCCCCGAAGCTCCCCAGCGTGCGCCGGGGCGAACGGCCGCGGATACGCGTCGAAGTCACTCGGGAGGGCGATGGGCTCAGCGTTTTGCCGACGCTCGTCTACGGCGATCCGCCGGTGGCACGTATCGACTCGGGCAGGCTCGTGCATCTCGGTGGCGGCGAAGTTCCTCTCCGAATGGAGCATGCCGAGAACGAAGCCGTCGCACAGTTACGTACTGAGCTCGGCCTGCGCCCTGGCATCGTCGCCCGGCTTCCCGCGACCGACGCAATTAATTTCGCGAGCCGCCTTGAGCACACGTCCCTCGAAGTGGTCGGCGCGAGCATCCGAGACTTCCAGCTCGTCGGTAGCCTCGAAGCCAACCTTCGTATTGACGACGACAAGTTCACCCTCGACTTTGACCTCAGCGAAGACCTAACAGACACGGGCGAAGACGGCGAAGATACGGGTAGCGGCGACGACTACTCTCCCTTTGGTGAAGAGCCTGGCCGGGGCGGTCCGCCCGAGTCCAAGCGTGGCAGTGCGGCTCCGGAGTCCGTATTGCGCGCTTGGTCGCGTGGTGAATCCGTGGTCCAGCTCGATGGTGGTGGGTTCGCGAAGCTGCCCTCCGACTGGCTTCGCCTTTACGGCGACCGCATCGCTGACCTTCTCGCCGCCCGTGACCCACGAGGCCGAATCGCTCGACACGCACTCCCGGATCTCGCGCTCCTATGTGAAGACCTGGACGAGCCGCCGCCGCCGGCGCTCGACGGGCTGCGGCCGCTTCTCGAAGGCTTCGACGGCATCCCGCAAGCGCCAATTGATCCCGAGCTTCTCGATGTACTGCGCCCATATCAGCGCGACGGCGTCGACTGGCTCGTCTTCTTGCGCCGTGCCGAACTTGGTGCACTACTCGCCGATGACATGGGTCTTGGTAAAACACTTCAGGCGCTGTGTGCCCTCGAAGGGCGAACGCTGGTTGTCGCGCCTACTTCCGTGCTTCATGGCTGGGTTCGAGAAATCGAACGCTTCCGTTCGAGTCTTACGGTTTCGCTCTACCACGGCTCCAATCGAACTCTCGATCCCGAGGCCGCGGTCACGATCACAAGCTACGCCCTACTGCGACAGGACGTCGAGCTGCTCACTAAGCCCACCTGGGACATCGTCGTACTAGACGAAGCCCAAGCCATTAAGAACCCAGAAAGTCAGATCGCTCGTGCCGCACATCGACTCGATGCACACGCGCGCTTCGCGCTTACGGGCACGCCCGTCGAGAATCGACTGGAGGAATTGTGGAGCCAATTCCACTTCCTCAACCCAGGACTATTAGGGGGTCGCACCGATTTCCGTGACCGTTATGCGCGGCCGATCGCGGACGGCGATAGTGAAGTCGCCGCTCGCCTGCGAGCGCGTATCCGGCCCTTCTTGATGCGACGCCTCAAGTCCGAAGTGGCTCCGGAACTACCCCCGCTTTCGGAAATCGTGCTGGACTGCGATCTCTCGCCCGATGAGCGCGCGGTATACGACGCTGTCCGCGCCGCGACCCTGCGAGATGTCGTTGAACGACTGCGCGCCGGTGGCAACGTGATGGCCGCGCTCGAAGCACTCTTGCGATTGCGCCAAGCCGCCTGTCATCCCAGCCTCGTTCCCGGACAAGCCTCGCTCACAGGCTCCTCCTCGAAGCTCGAGACCCTCTTCGCTCGCCTTGACGAAGTGGTCGCCGGCGGACACAAGGCACTCGTGTTCTCGCAGTGGACGACGCTGCTCGACCTAGTGGAGCCTGGCCTCAATTCTCGCGGCTTCGGCTTCCTGCGTCTCGATGGATCCACGCGTGATCGCGGCGCCGTCGTGGAAGGCTTTCAGAGCGACGATGGCCCTCCGGTCATGCTGCTCTCTCTGCGAGCTGGTGGTACGGGTCTCAACCTCACCGCCGCGGATCATGTCTTCCTCTTGGATCCTTGGTGGAACCCCGCGGTCGAGCAACAGGCCGCAGATAGGGCCCATCGTATCGGCCAGGATCGCCCGGTCGCCGTTCATCGCTTGATCGCGAAAAACACCGTCGAAGAAGGCATCCTCGCGCTGCACGCACGCAAACGAGCTCTTGCCGATGCTGCCCTCGAAGATGCGGACGGCTCGAGCCGGCTCTCCCGAGACGAACTCGTCGAGCTACTCGAGAACGCCTGAGCCGAGTCGACCCGCCCAGGCCACGTTTGCGAACTCCGTGCCTTCCCGTTGCGGGAAAGTTGCGCACAGACTGTAAATCTCCGGAAAATTGGAGTTTTTTCGATACGTTTCTCTTCAGCCAGTGCGCCACGGCTCCGACCTCATTATCAAATGGGTGTTTTAAACAATACTTCGATTCGAATCATCGCGACTGTCTTCCTCGCCGGAGCGTCCCTCGTTTCGTCGTCAGCGATGGCGGCGGATGGAACGATAGAGACCGCCAGCGAGCCGCCGGTGGCCTCTGAAAGTTCGGTCTCTATGAGCCCCAAACTCGTTGCCGACGCCGGGCTCATTGAGCCGGTCCCCGCTGCCTTGCTGAATGAGCCAGGGCTGCCGGCAGAGGCGCTCACCCGAGCGGCCAGCCGCGCAAAAATCGCCGACATGTCCCCCGTAACCTGGCTCGCCAGTTATGGCCCAGTGGTCGTCGGCCGAGCCAACTAGGCATGCTCCTCTCCCCGAGTCTTTCCTAGTCCACACCCGAGTCGTTTAACGCTTCCGCGTCGGTCGCTCCGGATAGGTATGATCCGGCTCTTATGACCTCGACTACTCACGACCCGAACTCAAGCCACGCCCTGCTCACGATCGTTCGCCATGGCCAGACCTCGGCTAATGTCGACGGAGTTTGGCATGGCTCGACCAATACTGCGCTTACGGACCACGGACGTCGCCAAGCCGCCGCTGTCGGTGCGCATATTGCTGCCAACTACCAACCGATTGCGCATGTCTACGCGAGCCCTCTCGACCGTGCCCACCAGACAGCCCAAGCAATTGCGACACCTCTCGGCCTAACTCCGGTCCTCGATGATGAGCTCGTCGAGTTTGACCTAGGGGACTGGGAGGGTATGAAATTCAAAGAGCTGACCGAGGAAAAAAGGCTCTTTCAAAATATGTCCGCCGACCCTCACTTCGCGCCGCATGGCGGGGAATCGCCTAAGCAGGTCGGGGATCGACTCGCGGGCGCGCTCACGAGGCTCGCTGCAGCGCATCCGGGCGAGCGAATCGTGGTCGTGAGTCACGGCGCTGCACTCACGATCGCCTTAGGGCTCCTTCTCGACGATCACTACGCCGAGTGGAACCGCATGATGAAAAACTGCGCGATCAGCGAACTCGCGTTCGCTCCGGAAGCAGAACTTCTCAGCTTTAACCAGAGAGAGCACCTCCCCTCCGAAAACACCACCTAATACCCAGGCCATAGATCAGAGCCTCGTTTCAAGCCGGTCCTCACCTGAATCCCGAGCCTATCTGCGCAGCACCTCGCGCGCGAAGCGCATAGACGTCGCAGGACCTCGACTTAAATAACTGAAAACGGAGAAATATATGCGCATCGCAGTCATCGGCGCCGGCGTCATGGGTAGCGGCATCGCCCAGGTCCTCGCCCAAGCAGGCAACGAGGTGCACTGCACCGACCTAGAGAACGAAGTGATCGACAAGGCCATCGCAGGGGTTGCTGACGGCCGCTACGGCTTCGAGCGCGCCGTATCCCGAGGCAAAATCGAACGCGCCGATGCCGACGCCGCCCTCGCCCGCCTGACCTTCTCTACGAACTTCGAAGAAGCGGTCAGTGACGCCGAACTCATCGTCGAATGCGTTCCGGAACGGCTCGCCCTCAAGGTCAAAGTCTTCCGCGACCTCGACCGACTTGCGCCCGACGACGCGATCCTCGCCTCGAATAGCTCGGGCTTTCCGCTTGCCGCCCTTGCCGCGGCGACCGACCGGCCCGGAAACGTCATCATCTGGCATTGGGCCTCCCCCCCAGTCGTGATGAAATTCGCCGAGATCGTGGTCACCGAAGAAACGCATACCGACGTCATAGAGCGAGTCACCGCGCTTGCAAGTGCCTGCGGTAAAAACCCGGTCGTCGTAAAGGATCACTCGATGGCTTGGGGCTATGTGGCTAACCGGGTCTACGCCGCGATGATTAAAGAAGCCAGCCAGGTCGTTTCGGAGGGCGTCGCTTCGCAGGAAGACGTCAATCGCTTGATGGTCGACTGCTTCGGATGGCCCGTCGGCCCCTTCGCCATGATCAAGGGCGCACAAACGGGCTGGAAGGACTAGACGCATCCGCATAGTCGGGCGACCCTTCCCTTCGAGCTTCAAGCGGCCTCTGTGCTTCAGATGCTCAGTCAATTCGCACATGCGCCGTGGCTCACGGCGGGCTCAGGTGCGGCCACAGTGCTGGGGGGCACCATGCATCGAGAACTGATTCGCGGGATCTTTGCGGCGGTGCTTATCTTGCTCACAAGTGGCCTGGCATCCGCCCAATTCTCAACGTTAGGCGACACTCCGGCTCGCTTTGAGTGGCGTGGGCGGGTGAGCGCTGATTATCGCTCCGAATTCGAAACCAAGAGCGACGCCGGCGACGAGTTCCACGCGTGGCGCACGGCAATCGCGGGGGAATTTGGCGGCCCAATCAATGAGTCGATCCTCGTGAGCTTCGGGACTCGTTACGCGCACTCGAGATACGACTTCAACCTCGACTTCGGTTCACCCCCCGTTTATGGGACGACGAACTTGCCGCGAGATCCCTGGAACTCGCTGAACACGATCGACTTTTTGCCCAGCACGACGATACTCGTCGGCGATGAGGTCTCCGTCGTCTTGGCGCTCCCAATTCGGTATGCAGGCGAGTCCGGCACCGACCGTAACGGCTTCGCGGCCGGAGTTTCAGCGCTCGTTCGCTGGCAAATCAGCAAAACGGTCTCCGTTGGCTTGGGTCTCGGCGTAACAAGTCAGCTTGAAAAAGAAGCCGAGACCTTCCCTATCGTGGCCCTCAAATGGCGCATCATGGAAGGCCTAACGCTCATGACCGAGGGCGACTGGTTCCAGGGCGGTCGAACAACCCTGCTCTGGGGCACCAGTAATTCAATCCGGTTCACAATCTCCGCCGGCTACGAGCGAACCCGCTTCCGCCTCGACGACAACGGCACAACCGCCGACACGAACGGCATCGGGGAAATCACGACGATCCCTGTTGAAGTAGGCTTGCGCATTCGTCTAATGGAAAGCGCATTCCTCGACGTCAAAACCGGCGTGGGAATCGCAGGCCGTATTCGCGTCGAATCCGACAACGGTCGCAAGCTCTACGACCAGGAATTCGACCCGGCACCGCGGGTCGGCATCGCCATCACCTTCCCCTTCGGTCTTCCCGCACGATAGACGCCAGCGAGATCGCAGCCAGATGTGCGAACGGCCGGTGCGCTTCCGGAAGGAACCCGCCGACCGTCTTGATAACAAGCGGAGCACTAGCGAGCCCGGAGGGCCCTAATGCCGAACGGCGCGCTTGGGGAAATTCGGCATCACTATGCCTGCGAGTTCCTCGAGACATCGCACGACCTGGCGACTGTAGCCGAACTCGTTGTCGTACCAGACATAAAGCACGGCGTGAGTGCCTTGGACAATAGTCGCGGGCGCATCAACGATCCCTGCATAACGGTTCCCAACAAAGTCGCTTGAAACAACTTCGGTCGACTTCGAGTAATCGATCTGATTCTGCAAATCGCCTTCAAGAGAAGTCTTCAATAGAAATTCATTGAGTTCTTCCGCATTCGTTTCGCAACCAAGATTCAAGCTCATCACAGCCAGTGAGACGTTAGGCGTTGGCACGCGAATCGCGTTGCCCGTCAGCTTGCCAGCGAGCTCCGGCAGGCATTTCGCCACGGCCTTCGCTGCTCCGGTTTCAGTCACCACCATATTGAGGGACGCCGCTCGGCCGCGTCGCTCCTTTTTGTGATAGTTGTCTATCAGGTTTTGATCGTTCGTGAAGGAATGGATACTTTCGATATGGCCGCTCTCGATCGCATACTGATCGTTGACCGCCTTGAGTACCGGCGCGATCGCGTTCGTCGTGCACGAGGCCGCGGAAATCACGTTGCCGCCTTCCGTCATTCCGTAGTGATTCACGCCGTATACGATATTCGGAACGTTGCCCTTGCCGGGCGCCGTCAGAATCACCTTCGACGTACCGGGTACGAGGTGACGCGATAGATCTTCTTCCGTGCGCCACATGCCCGTGTTGTCGACGACGATCGCATCTTGGATGCCGTATTTTGAGTAGTCACACTCCTCGGGGCTGCTCGCGTAGATCACGTGGACGAGATTGCCATTAATGATCAGGGCATTGTCTTCGTGATCGACGACCACCTCCCCTGAAAACGGGCCATGGATCGAATCGCGGCGCAGCAAGCTTGCGCGTTTAGCGAGATCGTTATCGCCACCAGGGCGGACGACGATGGCGCGAAGGCGAAGGTTGTCTCCACCGCCGGTCTTGCCCGCGAGGATTCGGGCCACGAGGCGGCCGATGCGACCGAAGCCGTAGAGCACGACATCTTGGGGATTCGAGCGGAGCGAAGTCTTACCCGTGGCGATACCGGCGAGTTCGTCTTTTACGAAATCTTCGATTTCCAAATCAGGAGTCGCCTGGCGCCAATGGCTGATCAAGTTGCCAAGATCGATTCGCGCCGGTGCGAGGTCCAGGCGCGCGACTTCCGAAAGAATCGGATAGGTGTCCATCGTGCTGATGGCGGCATCCACGTTGACGCGGGCAATCCGGTGCAGGCCGATAATTTCGAGGGGAGATTTATTCACGAGAGAATGACCAAAGATCGTAAAAATCACGCCGCGCTCGCGATAGAGCTCACCGATGATCGGGACCATCGTTTCGGCGTTGGCCTGCTGCTGGGACCAATCCTGGAGCTTTTGCTCGGATTTTTCGGTGATGTGATCGGACAAAGCTCGCTTCACTCCTCGCGCTCATTATAGTTGTGCTCGTGAGCGCGCTTCAGGGCTTCTGGGAATCGGATCGATAAATTTGACCGGCAACCAGTACGCAGGACCGTAGAGCATCCCATTTCTCCTGCAACGGGACGTAGCGATGCGGCGCCGGGAATGGATTTTCGACAAGGCGCGCTACGGTGCGACGGCCACGGTCGTTATATACCGGACGGCCACCTGGGAGTCACACTTGAGCGAAAACACCGAAGAGAACAGAGGGTCTCGTCCCGAGGGCCTCGGTGTCTTGTTTTCGGTCATAGTCGTCGACCTGATCGGCTTCGGGCTCGTGGTTCCGATCCTGCCTTTTTGGGCAGAGCGCTACGGCGCAAGCGGTGCCATGCTCGGCGTTCTCCTTGCAAGCCACGCGGCGGCTCAGTTTCTCTGCGCGCCGCTATGGGGCCGACTCTCGGATCGCATTGGGCGAAGGCCCGTGATGCTGGTGACGATCGCCGGTACCGCGGTCGCACTCTTCGCTCTGGGCCTGGCCGACTCTCTCCTTGGAATCTTCGCCGCCCGACTCCTTGCGGGCGTATTCGGCTCGAATATCAGCGTCGCGACTGCATATTTAACGGATGTCACCGACGAAGCGGATCGCACGCGCTGGATGGGCATGATCGGGGCGTCCTTCGCCGTAGGCTTCACGCTCGGCCCGCCCCTGGGAGGTATTCTCTCCCGAGTCAGCCACGAGGCTCCTATGTTCGTCGCTGCGGCGATGGCTGCGATCAACTTCGTCTGGGCTGCGGCACGCCTCGGCGAGCCCGAGCGACGTGCCGAGAGCCCCAAGCCCGACCTCACGAGTCGGCTCGATGTCTTGCGCGCCCCGATCATCGGCCGGGTCTGCCTGATCTACTTTCTCTTCAGCCTCGCCGTCACACAACTCGAAACGACCTTCGCATTCTTCCTGTCGCATCATTTCGGATACGAAGAACTCGGGGTAGGCATGGTCATGCTCGCCATGGCCATCCTGATGGGCGGCATTCAGGGTGGCGGCATGAAACGGCTGTCAGAGCGCTTCGAGGAACGCCAGCTGGTGATTGCGGGCCTAGCTCTCATGTCCATCGCCTTTGCCTTCGTTCCCGCGCCCTCGACAATCGGCTGGCTGATGCTGCCCTTGGGCCTCGCGGCGATCGGTCGCGGTATTTCACAGCCACCCATGATGAGCCTCGTTTCCGTCGCCTCGGACGAAGGATCGCGCGGCCTCGTGATGGGCGTTTTCCAATCAACTGCCTCTGCCGCACGCATCGTCGGTCCGATCGCAGCCGGACTCCTCTACGACCTTGGCACGCCCTACCCCTATTGGGTCGCCGGCGGCCTAACGGCCCTCGGCCTAATGCTCGCACTCAGCGTGAGGCCTGCCGCGAGTACTTAGCTACGATCGAGAGCTCCACCTGCTCGAGCAGCGCGACTTTCTGGAGCAGCAGCCAACGATTACAGGGATCTTTTCCGATCGCGGTTCGCAATTCGGAGCTAGCGTCGTCCCAGATGCCCCAGAGCGTATACGGGGCAAAGCTCACTCGCCTATTGTGGAGCGAGCTGCTGCCCCCCGCCCATTCGATCAAGCCCTCCGCCAAGAGATCAGCTGTCCGCCGCTTCGTTTCATGCACGACTGCTACATGCCACGTGATAGACCTTTCCCTGTTCGAGACTGAGCCGTGATCGTGGCGCGGTGACGGTGCGAGCGATTGTCTTCCATGAACTCGGCGCGGTGACGCCAAAGCAGGGCTGAAATTCCCAAAACGGCCCTCGATTCGGTAAGCTACGGCAAGCCAAGTCCCGGCCGCCCCCCGCCGAGCTTCCGACGAATCGCCTGTGACCACGTTACTCCGATCGGACTCTTCGAGTCGCGGCCCCAACGTGAGCCAGGACGTGTGATTCGGAGTGGGATCTCAAACTGAGCGCGGTAGCCCCGTCAGGAAGTCATGCGCTTGGAGCGGCAAGGCGACCCCAGCATGACTGAACGAGAGGAAGCGAAGATGGACCCGGAAGCCACGCTCGACGCTGCGCGCGAGCGTATAAGCGCGTGCGAAGACACAGAGGCACTCAAGGATCTGGAGCGCGAACTCATCGGCAAGAAGGGACTCGTAGCGGCAATGCTCGCCGAGATCCCGAAACTTGCTCCCGAAGATCGCAAAGCGCATGGCCAAAAGGCCAACGCGCTCAAGCAGTCGATCGTTGTGGCAATCGCCAATCGCGCCGCGGCATTCTCATCGAGCCAGCTCGAAACAGCCCGGCGGGCAGACGATTTCGATGCGACGCTCCCGGCTCCTTTGGCCGATCGCGGCAGCCTGCATCCAATTACGCAGGTCACTCGCGAGCTTGAAGATCTTTTCCTTTCCATGGGATACGAAATCCTCGACGGCCCCGAAGTCGAACTCGATCACTACAACTTCGAAGCGCTTAACATCACGAAGGATCATCCGGCACGAGATTCACAGGACACCTTCTACTGCGACGAGATAGGCACCCTGGTTCTGCGCACACATACGTCGCCCGTCCAGATCCGAGCAATGGAAGACCGCACCCCGCCCTTCCGGGTCATCGCCCCGGGTCGCGTCTTCCGACAGGAAACCACCGACGCGAGCCACGACCACACCTTCTATCAAATGGAAGGCCTTGTCGTCGGCAAGGACATCTCGGTTGCCCATCTCATCGGCGCCATGAAGACGCTGCTCCGCGGCATCTTCGGTCGCGATCTCGACGTGCGGCTTCGCCCCGGACATTTCCCCTTCGTTGAGCCGGGCTTCGAACTCGATGCGCGATGCCCTTTCTGTGATTCGGGATGCTCGGTTTGCAAGAAGACGACATGGATTGAGCTTCTGCCCTGCGGCTTAGTTCATCCGAACGTGTTAAGAGCCGGAGGCGTCGACCCCGAAGAGTGGAGCGGCTTCGCATTTGGCCTCGGCCTATCTCGCCTCGTCATGCTTCGGCATAACATCGACGACGTCCGTCATCTCCTCGATGGCGACGTTCGCTTTTTGGAGCAGTTCTAATGTACGTCTCCATGCGCTGGCTCGCGCGACACGTTGATCTCACGGACATCACCCCTGAGCAGCTCGCAAACGACCTCACACTCTCGACCGCCGAGGTCGAAGGGGTCGAGCGATTCGCCCCACAGCTCCACGACGTCGTCGTCGGGCATGTAACGACTCGCGTGCCGCATCCGGATGCCGAGAAGCTCTCCATTTGCACAGTGGACGTCGGCGAGGACGAAGCCCTCACGATTGTCTGCGGCGCGCCCAATGTCGCAGTGGGACAAAAGGTCGCCGTCGCAACCGTCGGCACAAACCTCCCGGGCGACTTCAAAATCAAGAAGTCCAAGATCCGAGGCGTGCCTTCCTTTGGCATGATCTGTTCCGTCCGCGAACTCGATCTCGGCGAAGAACACGACGGCATCTGGGTTCTGCCCGAAGACGCCACCACCGGCGCTCCCGTGGCAGTCGCGCTCGGCATCGATGACTGGATTATCGAGATCGACAACAAGTCTCTCACGCATCGCCCCGACCTATGGGGGCATAGAGGCGTCGCGCGGGAAGTCGCCGCAATCTTCGAGCGCGAACTTCTTCCTCTTAACACCAGCCTTCCCGAAACCGGAAGCGAAGCACCCTACCCGGTCACGATCGAGACGGCTGGATGCTCACGTTATGTCGGTCTACCGATCGACGGCGTCAAGCCTGGTCCCTCTCCGGACTGGCTTCGTTGGATGCTCCTCGCAGTTGGCCAACGCCCGATCGACCTGCTTGTTGACCTCTCGAACTTCGTCATGATGGATCTAGGGCAACCGAATCACGTCTTCGATCGAAACCGTCTTGAGTCCCTCGGTGCCGGTCGCGGTGTCGTCGTTCGCAACGCACGGTCGGACGAGACGATCGAAACCCTCGACGCCTGCGAGCGAAAACTCCGCGAAGCCGACCTCCTCATCTGCGCCGGCGACACGCCCGTCGCTCTCGCCGGAATTATGGGCGGAGACGGATCGAAGGTTGCTCCGGAGACCGATTCTCTATTGCTTGAATGCGCGACCTTTGAAGCGACGACCGTCCGCCGCACGTCCACCCACGTGGGACTGAGAACGGACTCTTCGGCCCGCTTCGAAAAGACCCTTGACCCCAACCTTGCCCTCGAGGCCACTGGCCATTTCGCGCGCCTGCTCGCCGAAATCCATCCGGAAGTGCGCTTCCCCGCGAAGCCTACGGACGAAGGCAGCTGGACGGATCCCGCAAGCGTCATTCCGCTTCGCACCGCCCGCGTACGCACAGCCCTAGGCAAGGCACTCTCGGACGATGAGATCCGAAACATCCTTGAGCGACTCGGCTTCGGCGTGAGTGATAACGCCAACGACCCGGCCGGCAGCGTCGATCTGTTCCAGATTCAAATTCCGAGCTTTCGCGCGACCAAAGACGTCACGATCGAGCAGGATCTGATCGAGGAAATCGGTCGAATATATCGCTACGGCAACATCGAAGAACAGGCTCTCCACTTCGACATAATACCACCGCCCCGCGACGAACGACGCATGTTAGTCCGACAGCTCCAAGACCGACTCGCCGGTGGCGCGCGGTTCAACGAGAACCTCTCCTATACATTCATAGAAGATGGACTGCTCGAAATGATGGGTGAGCTCGACTTGCCCTACGTATCCGTCATTAACCCGGTCAACCAAAGCGAGTCAAAGATTCGCCGAAGCGTCGCGGCGAGCTTGCTGCTGCGCCTGGAAGGGAATCGACGTAATCGCGGCGACGTGCGTCTTTTCGAAATTGGAAAGGCGTACGAACCCGAGAACGGGAATGAACGCGGAGAACCCAAGGAACGCCATCTGCTGGGTCTCGCCTGGGCCGGGACAAAGCCCGGCAAGAAAGCAGGCTTCAGCGAGAATCGACTCATGGGCATGCAGTCGATCATCAATGACCTCCTGCACAGCCGCGGCTGCGGTTCTCCCGAATGGTCGAGCGAAGGCACAGCACCCGCATGGGCACACCCAGGGAAATGCCTCTTCGTTCGTCTCGAAGGCGCGGAGGGGCCAGTTGCCGTTTTGGCCGAACTCGAACCCGGATTGGCACCTAAGCTGGGCCTCACCGGAGATCTCACCAGCGAAGTCGCGATCGGCGAAATCTGCCTGGACGCTCTACTCGCTGCGCGCCGGAACGGCGGAGGCTACCGACCTCTTCCAAAATTCCCTGGGATCAAGGTCGACATTGCTGTAGCTGTGACGGAAGCCACAACGGCGGCCGAGTTGATCACGCTCATCGAGCAAGCCGGCAAGAAGCAGGTCAACCACGTTGAACTCTTCGATCTCTATCGTGGAGACTCGATCGGCGCTGGCAAAAAGTCTCTCGCATTCCACGTACTGCTCCAGTCCGAGACAAAAACGCTCACGGACAAAGACGAAGCAAAATTCCTGAAGCGCTTCGAACGACTCGCCAGTGAAGCCGGCTTCGAATTACGAATGGGCTAGGCCGCGCGCATGCGTGCTCGGGAATGCTTGTTCTTTACCGCGAAGTCCGCGACATGGGATGCGCACCAAGCATTAGGCTTGACTAGCACTGGAAACCCCGAGCCGGCAACCATCCCCGCGAGCTGCTTGACGTAGTCGCTTGAGTCGAAGCGCTCGTCAGGGTTCGCGTCCACGTGGACCCAGATCTTCTGCTCGTCGGGGTTGAGCCCAAAGGTCTCGTGCATCTTCATGGCGAGATCGAGAGAGAGCCAAGTCTCCGTCGAGAGTTTTTCGTAGAGCGAGAGGTTCTTGCGGTCGAAGTGGCGGCTGTAGAAGACGCGGCCGCCCTTGCCGGGATTGAGCACGCAAGCGACAGTGACGAACTCCATGCGGCTCGGCGACTTTTGCGCGTCCGTGCCTATGTGAACGAGTTGTCCCTGACGGATCAGCGACTTAACGCTTCCCATCACATCGAGGACTTCCACTCCGCCTAGCGTCCACCAGCGGGTATCCACTTCCACACTCGGTCTCATTTCGTCTCCCGTTTGGTCTCGTTCGTTTCGTTTCCCGGTCCCTAAACCACGAAACCCCCGCGCTGAGGCGCAGAGGTTTCAGTCAAAATTTATTTATGTCGGTCGTAAAAGACCGTTTCTCGCAGAGCAGCGTTCGTCTACCCGACCTCACAAGCCCAGTCGGGCCGCGGTCTCGAAGCGATCTATCGATCAGAGGCTTCTTCATGGGGCGTGCTCCCTCCCCAAGATCTTCGGCAGAATGCGCGAAAACCTCGGCGAACTCTCTGTGTTTAACGCTTCACAATATTGCGTCAACCCCACACCCTTCGCGCATACGAGGGTCGAGACGGCTGTGCTTCGCCCCGTCGAACGAAAAGCCCCCGGAAAGCAGCTGCTTTTCCGAGGGCACTCAATCGATCCACTCTAAATGGGCGCACCCGTTTAGTGCGCGTTCCGGCTATTCACGGACTAAGCGAAAGTGCACTCACCCTGATCCAATACGATATCGCCGTCCTGGTTCTTGGTTTGGAAGAGTGCATTATTTCCGTCGACCCACATCGAGACCGTCAGCACGTCGCCCGGCATGACGGGCTTGCTGAAGCGACCGTCCATGCTCTTGAAGCGCGACGGATCCGAGTCGCAAAGCGAATGAAGTAGCGCTCGCCCCGTGAAGCCGTACGTGCAGAGGCCGTGAAGGATCGGACGGTCGAAGCCGCCGATCGCAGCAAACGACGGATCCGAGTGCAGCGGATTCCGGTCGCCTGACAGGCGATAGGTCAGTGCCTGATCTTCACGAGTCGCGTAGGTCACCTGATGATCGGCTGCGCGATCGGGCAGCTCGAAGGTCGGCTTCGGGCCACGCTCGCCGCCGAAGTCACCGGCGCCGCGGCAGAAGAGCGACATCTTGACCTTAAAGAGCTTTTCGCCCGTCTCGACTAGAGTCGCCGTCGAAGCCATCTCGATGACGCCTGCCTTACCCTTGTCCCAAATGCCTGTGATTTCACCGACGCTCTCGAGCTCCGCCTCGGCGGGGATTTCTCGGTAGAGTTCGATGCCTTCGGTACCGTGCACCATGAGCGCCGGATTGAACTCGCCGGCCTTGCCGAGCGGAACTCCGCCGCCGCCCAAGATGACGGCCATGGTCGGAAGCACACGCTGTGGCGTATCCTTGGTGTTCTCTGTCGTGAAGGGAAGCTCGCTGGTGCCAGCACCAACCCCTACTGCGTAAAGGAGGGCATCCTTGGAAGTGTAGGAGCTTCGCGTCGGTTCGCCCTTGGCGCCTACGCTGCTCGGATCGAGAGCCATTTCGTATTTCCTTTCCTACGCCCTGCCTGTGTACTGCGTTCTCCTGCGAGAAGACTGTACGATCGACATGCGCGAGATTCAGTTTGCGTTCGGATTACTTTCCAATTTCCGTCTAAAAGCGAAACGCCCCGATACGAGCCGTCACCGCCAGCCTTTAGGCGGCCACTAGAGGTACACTACGCATTCTCCGTTGTCTAACCGGCGCGGCCGTCTTTCGCAGTTCGGTCCTCTGATACAACCTGGGCGATATAGTCCCGGCACACTCGCAGGAAGTCTATGAATACCAGCACGCTCCGCCCTTCTTTCGCCCACTCGGCCCTGCCCCGCTCCTCCCGGCAGCCTGCATTCGAACCCGCACGCACACTCCTGCTGTGTGTCGGGGTCGTGACGATCCTTGCCCTCAGCACCTCCACAGCCCATGCAGCCTGCGACCCGAATCCGCCGGCGGATGCCGACACGGTTGCTTGTACCGGAACGGATGCGACTGGCTTCGACGGCAGCGGGGCATTGAATCTCACGGTCGACGTTGAGGCCGGCGCGGTCCTCACCGACACCACAGCCGCGGCCGGCGCAGCAGGTGGAGCGATCCTAGTCGGCGCGGGCAATACGGTGACCGTCGATGCGACCGGACAAATCGATGTCACTCAGGACCTCGGAGCCGGTATCCGCGGCGGCGATTCCAATAACGTGACGAACGCCGGCTCGATCTTCGTCGAGGGAATAAATGCGGCGGGCATCGACGTGGGAAGCATTCCCCCCCTGGAAGAAACCGGCCTCGACCCCGACCCTAATCCAGAGGTGATCAATAGTGGCACGATTGCGCTGAGCGGTGTTGGGGCGGTTGGTATTCGAACCGTCGACAACTACATCGTCACGAACGAGGCCACAGGCGCGATCACCATCGAATCAACCGCCGTCGGCGGTATCGGAATCTCCGGCGCAGACGACAACTTCATCACCCAGAACGGCACGATCACGATTGATGCCGCGAATGCCTTCGGCGTCCAAGTTAACTTGAACACCGGAAACCCTCTGCCTAACGGCGTGGTATTCGGCGCCGACAGCATCACCTTCGTAAACGGCAACGGCAGCATCGCCCTGGATGTCGGAGACAATGTCGGCACCGCGTTCATAGCAACACAAGAGCGCAATATTTTTGGACAGCCCACCGGCAACCTGATCAATCCCCGAGCCACGATCGAACTCAACGGCGACAACACCATCGCTCTTCAAGCGGGCAATAAGACGGACGAATTCGCCCAAGCCAACCATACAAATCAAGGCCTCATCACGATCAACGGCGCTGATGCCTTCGGTCTTAAAGTCGGCGACGGCTGGATTGAAGACTCGGACAACGACGGTTCAACACCCTTCGAAGCTTCGGCCGCGGGTACACGGAATCAAGCAACCATCGATGTCGTTGGCGATCGATCGACGGCCATATTCGCTGGCGACGAAAGCAACGTCTTATTTAATCACAACAGCTTTGTATCGAATTCCGGCGCGATCAACCTGACGGGTACAGACTCGATCGGCGTAAACCTCGGAGGCAACGATTTCCTCACGCCGTGGAATCTCGATGACTCCGACGGAAACCTTGCCGTGTTCAGTTTTGAAAACACGGGCACGGTGACGGGCGGTGCCAATACGGGTGCCCTCGTGTTATTCCGCGACTTCAACGCCAGCGGCGAAAATCGTGTCTTAAACGCACCTAACGGTAGCCTGCTCGCAGACCTCACGACCGATGGAGTTGCGATTCAGGGAACGAATGGAGATGAAGCCATCTTCAACCTCGGCGCGATTCGAGGCGACGTCCTACTCATGGACGGCAACGATCAGTACATCGTGAACTCAACGCAAAGCTACGAAGGCGGCACGATCTCCGGCGGCGACGGCGACGACCTGGTGTCCCTTAGCTTTACCAATGGTGCGGTCGGCGTCTTTGATGCACTGCCGCTGACGGGATTCGAAACGCTTCGAATCGACGGTCGGGACCAAGCCTCTGGTGCGACGGTCGGCTGGACAATCCAGAACGGTCTGAATTTCGAGAACGATGCAATCATCATCGCGGGTGGTCGGCTCGTCGCTCCGGCCAACCCGGACGCCACAACCGCCGCGGTCACCCTCGGCGGGACACTCTCCATCGATCCCGCCGGCAGCGTACTCCTCGCACCCGACGGCACAGCCGTCCCACTCACCATCGCGGGCGTCGGCACCCTCGCCGGCACGCTGATCGTCGAGCCGACGGAAAACTTCCCCCTCACAACCGGCACAACACGCCTCGTGCAAGTCACAGGCGGAATCGCAGAGATGACGACCTTCGACACCGAACTGCTCCCAACAAATTTTGGACTTTTCGAATTCGCGACCGCCTATGACGCGAATGGCATCGACCTCGTGGCGACCCTAGGCACTTTCGCCAGCGCCGGTTCAACTTCGAATAACGCCGCCATCGGCTCATACTTCGATGTACTGAGTGACGACATAGGAACGGCAAATGAAATTGCAGACGTGATCACCGGGCTCCTCACTACCAACAGCAATCTCAATGATCTTTTCGATGCAGTCACGCCCGAGCCCTATGACGCGCAGACCACGATGATCGCGGAAAGCAGCCGCCGAATTTCAAATCTCCTATTCGATCGCCCACGCGAGTGCACGCCTGGCGAACTCGATCCCTGGCAGAGCTCCACCGCCCCGGTCGAGTGTCATGCACGCAAGCTCTCGGCGTGGAGCACAGCCATCGGGTCGATCCGAAAGCGCGAAGAAAATGGCGGCCACGCGGAATACGATGCAGAAATGGGCGGCATCGTTCTGGGAATCGACCTCGAACCCATAGGCGGAGTCGACCTAACCGTCGCACTCACCGCACAGCGCGGGAAAATTAATTTCAGTACCGCTGGCGAGAGCGACCTTGTACTCGCAGACCTAACCGGCCTCGCTTCCTGGAGTCGCGGCAACCTTCGTCTGCAAGGCGCAGCCAGCTACGGCTTCGGTTCACACAACGACCGACGCAGTTTCAGTTTTACCGATACAACCAATTCTATTTCCGGCAATGCTAAAGAAGATCATATCAGCCATCACATCGGCCTAGCAGCGCAAGCCGGCTACGTCTTCGATCTAGGCGTTATCGACATCGAGCCTCTCGCAGGCCTCGACTATGCCTGGATCACTCAAGATGAAATCTCCGAGAGCGACGCCGGCGTGTGGGGGCTCACC
>DGPZ01000168.1:0-3011 GCA_002390675.1 Deltaproteobacteria bacterium UBA4427 | reverse complement strand
TGTCCGAGAGCCTCCTCTGGATGGACGGCGTTTGGCGCCCGACGGTCGACTTAAGGTGGCGCCAATACCTCGTGGGCTACGAGCGCGAACTGAGCGCTCGACTTGCTGGCGCACCGGATACGGCAGACAGCTTCGAGGTTGAGGGCGAAGAGGATTCCGGCGGCTTCGAAGTGGGCGTGGGGATTTCGTTCACTCCGAAGAATGCAAACCGCCTCCAGCTTGACCTTCGCTACGACGTCTTCCGAAGCGAAAACACTCTGGAACACGACCTCGTCGCCAAGATTCGTTTCGGCTTCTAGGCGTCTCTTACCTTTCATATCTCAGAAGGACTAGGAACGAATGGCACGACTGGAATGGGTCTTAGAGAGGACGATTTTTCCTCTCATTCTCGGCGGCGGTATCGCTTTTTCGATCACCCGCATGAACGCGGGCCACAATGAGGCGCTTGCCGTCCTCCCTCCATTGATCTTCGCCTACGTCGCAATCGCCACTCTTGAACGCGTCTTCTTTTGGCGAACGGAATGGCTCCACTCTAACGGGGATCTGAAGGTCGATATTGGGCATTTCTTAGTGTCCGGGATCTTCACGAACCAGGCCCTCGCGATTCCTGCGACTGCGCTATCGGTCGTTCTTGCCACATGGCTCGCTGACCTAACAGGTGGCTCATTCTGGCCCACGCATCTCAGTCTTTGGATTCAACTCCCGATCGCCCTCGTAGTCGGAGAATTCTTCCTCTACTGGGTCCATCGCCTGACGCACGAAGTCGATTTTCTCTGGCGATTCCACGCGGTCCATCACTCCGCCCCCCGGCTCTACTTCTTTAATGCCGTTCGCTTCCACCCGGTCGACCTTGCTGTATCCGCATTCGCTCCTCTCATTCCACTCGTCATGATAGGGGCAGACGCACGGATCATCGCGCTCCACGGCATGGTCTCCGCCGTCCATGGCCTCTTTCAGCACGCCAATCTCAAGCTCAAGCTAGGCCCGCTCAACTGGTTCTTCAGCATGGCCGAACTTCATAGATGGCATCACTCTCGCAACCTCGAAGAGGCCAATACCAACTTCGGCCAGAACCTAATCGTCTGGGACATCGTCTTCGGCACACGTTTCCTCCCCAAGGACCGTGAGCCGCCGAGCGAGATTGGTCTCGCGGGACTACCAACCTTCCCTATGGACTATTGGGGCCAGCTGCTCTCGCCGATTCGCTGGAAAGCCATTCGCGCTTCCAGCGAAGCCGCAATCGATGCGGTCGATCGGTCTGATGCGATTAACGGCGCGGCCCCGGTCGACCGGAGCGAGTCGGGTTCATCGGCCCAGTAGGGCACAAGCCTGATTAGTGGAGCTCCGTCGCAGCGCTCGTAAGGAAGCGGATCCGTTCGACCGCCTCCGCGTGACCGCGAGCGAGCGGTCCGACCCGCACGATCGCCTCATCGATTCCCAGCTCTTCCCAAGCTCGTAGCTGCTGGGCACCCCCCTCGCCCGGCTCTAGATCCGCAGCCGCAGCGAAACGATCGATCGAGACCAAGTCTTCGGGCTGTGACTCGGCGCGGGATTCTGCGTAGGCATCACGATGCAATTCAATCACATCGCTCTCCGCTCCCGACAAGTCCACGAATCCGAGCCCTCCCCGGCCCGCCAGGGTCGCGTGTTCTGCCGTCCAACCAGCGAGACAGAGTGCAGGGTGCGGCTGTTGAACGGGCTTCGGCACAACGTCAACCGGCCTTACCTCAAAGCGCTCCGAGGTCCACGAAAACGTCGGACCGTCCCACATCTCGACTAACATTCGGTAGCCCTCTTGCCAAACCTCCGATGGCAACTCCGAGGAAAGTCCATCCCCCGGAAGTAAAGCGACTTCGAGTCGCCCCTCACTAGCTACATCAAGGACGGCACCCTGCTCCGCTGTACGCATCGGCGGAAAGCTAGGCGGCAAAAGTTCCCCGAGCCCCCAGCCAATTCGGATTCGCTCTGTTCGCGCAGCGATACCGGCGAGCCAAATCTCGGGCGCAGTCCCCTTGAAGCTCCCGTCGTCGGCAACCGCCGGAAAACACCAGGCCGTATCTACGCCGAGTTCTTCCGCCAGCTGTATTTCTTCGACTAGGGTCTCGAAATCGACCCCCTCCTCGCCGCCAACCTGATAAAGCAGTGAGCGCTTCACGAAGGCTTCCCTAATAAGAGCATGTGCTAGTTCCCACCCGCAACGGCGTTCAGAGTCGGGTTCCGTCGCGCCAAGATATCCTCGAGTCGCGTCCGACACGCATAGTCCCAATTCGTTCCCTCCTCCGCGAGCAGGTAGAACGTGTCTGTGCGAATGCCCTCAAAGACACGATCTGCCATCACTGAAGGAGGGATCCCTGTATCGACGCTCATACGAATCGCATTCTCAACCATCTCCTGCTCCGGCGTTCCCGACTCGTCGGGGCGCTTCAGATGAGCCGGACGGTTTCGCTCGGACCGACCGATTCCAGTTCGGATGAGTTCGGGGCAAAGCGCAGAACATCCGACCTGCGTATCAAGCGTCTTCAGTTCGTGGTAGAGCGTCTCGGTCAGGGACAGAGCCGCATGTTTGCTCACGTTGTACGCGCCCGAAAAAGGGGTGTTAATGAGTCCAGCCATGGAGCACGTATTCACCACATGCGCCGGCTCGTTCTGCTCAAGCATGATCGGCACGAACGCGCGCACGCCGTGCAACACGCCGTACACATTCACGCCCATCACCCATTCCCAGTCCGTCCCGATGGCATCCCAGGTTCGCCCCCCGGCGAAGACACCTGCGTTATTACAAAGCACGTGCACCTTACCGAATCGTTCGATTGTCGACTCGGCAAGTCGTGAAAGCTCGTCGGGCTGCGCCACATCGGTCCGCACAGTCAGAACTTCGGCACCAAGGCCTTCTATCTGTCGACCCGCTTCCCGAAGTGCGTCCCCCTCGACATCCGCCATCACAACTTTCATGCCCTCACGAGCGAAGCGCTCGCACATCGCATTCCCAATCCCACTCGCAGCGCCAGTGA
>DGPZ01000082.1 GCA_002390675.1 Deltaproteobacteria bacterium UBA4427 | reverse complement strand
GCGCCCTATCGTGCGCGTTGGAATCGGACTCGCCGTGCTCCAGCAGTTTGTTGGGATCAATGTTGTCTTCTATTACGGAGCCGTACTCTGGCAATCCGTCGGCTTTTCGGAGGCCGATGCGTTGCTCACCAACGTAATCAATGGCGGTGTCAGCATTATCGCGTGCGTGCTCGCGACGCTCATGATCGACCGAGTCGGTCGAAAACGCCTACTTGCCCTCGGCTCCGTTGGTATGGCGGCATCCCTCAGCACGATGGCCATTTCTTTCATACAGGCCGAAACGAATTCAGGCGAACAGCTCGTCCTCGGCGACATTTCGGGGCCGGCCGCTCTTATCTCAGCCAACATTTACGTCTTCTTCTTCAACCTCTCCTGGGGGCCGGTGATGTGGGTGATGTTAGGCGAGATGTTCCCCAATCGAATTCGTGGCGCCGCCCTGTCAATCAGTGGGCTCGCACAATGGACCGCGAACTTCGCAATCACAATGAGCTTCCCGATCGTCCTTGTCTCGTTAGGCCTCGGGGCTGCCTATGGTTTTTACGCGGCTTGTGCGGCGTTCTCAATCTACTTCGTGAAAGCTCACGTCGTCGAGACCATGGGACTCGAACTTGAGGAGATGACCGAATGACTCGCACAGATATCTCTCGTCGTCGTTTTATCCGCCAGGGCGCAGCTGCGCTCACCGTCGGTGTTGTCGGAAATTCGATCGTCGTCCCGGCCGCGCGTGCAGCAGGGGCCGACGATTTCGGTCCGCTCCAGAGTCCCGACTCGAACGGCCTTAGGCTACCCACAGGCTTCACATCGAGGATCGTCGCGCAAAGCGGAAGTCTGGTCGGAACGACGGGCCATACCTGGCATGGTGCGCCAGACGGAGGTGCAACGTTTTCGACAGGAGACGGCGGATGGATCTACGTTTCGAACGCGGAGTCCTTCCCCGGCACAAGTGGAGTCGGGGCCATTCGATTCGCATCCGATGGCGCGATCATCGACGCGTACTCGATCCTCACGGGAACATGGCGCAACTGTGCCGGCGGAGTCACGCCCTGGAACACATGGCTTTCGTGCGAAGAGATCTCTTTCGGCCGCGTCTACGAATGCGACCCCTTCACTCCCGGGTCCCAAGGCACTGTCCTCCCGGCCCTCGGCGTCTTCAATCATGAGGCGGCCGTTGTAGATCCGATCAATCAGCAGCTCTACCTCTCAGAGGATCAGTCGGACAGCCTGCTCTATCGCTTCACACCGTCGACCTATCCGGACCTATCGACGGGAATCCTCGAAGCGGCCGAGATCCTCGATCCTCTTGGAGAAGGCCCGATCGCGCCCGGACAGGTGCGCGGCCTCGATTGGCACGTCGTCCCCGATCCGAGCGGAGTCACCGCAGCGACTCGCGCGCAAGTTCCGGCGGCGACGCCATTCGATGGCGGTGAAGGTCTCTGGTACGAAGCAGGCAATGTCTTCCTTACGACCAAGGGCGACAATCGGGTCTGGCGCATCGACACTTCCACAAATGAAATCGCCATCCTCTATGACTTTGCAACCACCACGCCGAATTCTTTGAGCGGGGTGGACAACGTCTTTGCATCCCCGACCGGCGACGTGTTCGTGGCAGAAGACGGCGGAAACATGGAAATCGTCGCCCTGACACCCACCGGGCAAGTCAAGCCGATCGTCGAAATCACCGGGGTTCTCGGGAGCGAAGTCACGGGTCCTGCTCTCTCACCCGACGGCTCGCGGCTCTACTTCAGCAGCCAACGCAGTCCGGGGACAACATTCGAAGTCACGGGCCCGTTTATTGGTGCAGCGCCCGTTCCTGCGGTCGGAGCTCTGGGCCAGGTCGCTCTCCTGGCGGCTGCGGGACTCGCCGGGCTCCGGGCGATTCGGGGTGGCCGCGACGCCGCACCGGACGGCGCACAAGCAAGGCTCGGCCAAAGCGACGACTGAGCCATGCCGCATTGAACGACGCTACGAAGCGTCAGGGGTTCGAACGCCCTTAGCCGCCGATCATCGCCCCGATGGCGTGACGTGCTCTGCCATCACCTCTCGATAACGACGCATCGAGTCCAATGCCCCCCGGTAGATCATTCGCGGAAAGAGGCGTTGTGCGTACCAGAACAGCCGGGCGTAGCCTGGTGTGAAGATGGCTCGATCACCGCGTTCGAGCCCGCGGACAATGCGGCTGGCTGCGATCCCGGTCGGCTGCGGACGGAACGGAATCACATCATGAACCTGAGTCGCACCCGGATTGACTGCTTCAGCTTTTTCGAGCATCTCGGACTCGATCAATCCCAGGAACGCGACCTGAACCTCGACGCCGTATTCCTGCGCTTCGGCTGCAAGGGAATCTGAAAACCCTCGGACGCCGAACTTCGTAGCGCCATAGGCAGACATCGAAGGGTTCGGCATGAAACCGCCAATCGACGAGATGTTAAGGATTCGCCCATGTCCCTGACGTCGCATCTGGCGATAGGCAAACAGCGACCCAGTCATCACTCCCGTAAGATTCGTTCGCACGAGATGATCGATGATCTCTGGATCCATGTCGTAGTACTCGCCGACGAACATCATGGCCGCATTGTTGACGAGCACATCCAGTCGACCCTCTTGATCGACGATCGTTTCGATCACTCTGGCAAAGTCTTGAGGGTCGGCGACATCGAGCACAGCGGCGAAAGCAGTGCCGCCGGCTGCTTGGATCTCGTCGACCAGCGGCTGGCACTTCTCAAGCGCGCGGGCCGTAGCGAAGACCGTCGCTCCACGGCTCGCAAGCTCAATCGCAAGCGCGCGACCGACGCCCGTTCCGGCTCCCGTGACCAAAACCGTGCGCCCTGCCCATTCGTATTATCTCTTCATGATTCCAGGTCATAGGCCATTTCTACGCGCTTGCGCAGCAGCCCCTTTGCGTATTCTGAACATCCACCCAGAACTCACCCGTGGCCCGAGCGCGCGCACAGGAAACCGCCCCGCGTTGACTGCAGGGCCGGACTGCGGGGAGTCAGCTCGACTCAGTCAACACGTACGGGCCAGCGCGTCGGCACATGAGCTGTGACCATTTCATGCCCTGGCCCCGCCGTCTCCTCCTGCTCATTCCGCCCTATTCTGTTTCGGCGTCCGCTAGGTCGCCGTCGTTGCTAGACCTCGCAGCAGGCTTCGAACCCGGTGCTCTCGACGGGATCATCCAACGCAAGAGTCAGCCAGTCACATTGCGCCGAGCGTCACTCCGACCCGCGAGACACCCCGATTACTCTTAGTTGCTGGCAGGGTTGCCGCGCATTGCATCCTGTTGCCATCTCTTGCAACCCTGCCCTTGTAACCTATTGATTTTCCTCATCATCGCTGCCCTCTCGTAATGAGCAGGTCGTCCGTTCAAGTCGGATCGTCGGCTCCATTTATGTGCGCGGAATGCTTAGGGGATCTAGGTCGCAAGCCAAGCGAGCCTCTGCGCATATTTTCGGAGACTCTGATCCGTCGATTACAAGGCAGAGCGGATCTCCGCATATTCCGAAGGCGACACTCTGGGCGACAGTTGCGAGAAACCGACGGAAATGTGCCACCAGAGAGAGGAAGGTCTCAATACGGACCTGACCCGCTCATTGGAGACGAGTATCCGATAGATCGCGGACACATCATCGCGCCCGCTTGGGTCGAGTCTCCTCGAAGCACTAGCGTCCAGGTCCGAGGCAACGGGTAGCTCGGCGACAAATCTCTCCAGGGCCCATCCCGGCCTTTATTAGAGCGTCTTCTGAGCCCGCCCTAAATCGGCTTCTTAGGCCTTAGAGAAGTGCGTAAATCAAAGGCGGAGAACTCTTGCCGTTCGCGCCCTTGAATCACTTACCGCCCTCCCAGGCGCCATCAGCCGAATTCGCCCAAACACACAGGGACGCGCCCGAATTTCCGAACGCAAATTTCAGAGCTACTTGGCGTTAGGATCGCTCCGCTCGTCTCCGAGCTTCGTAATAGCCATCCCTGTCTCGCGGTGAAGCGGGTCGGACGTCAATCGTAGCGGACGCTTTTGCCGGTTCCTCAGCCTTCGGTTCTCTTTTCGAGGCGTCAAAGAAACGCGGTACTTCTGGAGCCTTTAGGGCGGACACAGATTCAGAACTCCCATCGGCACCGCTCGAGGCCGCTGCGAGATCAGAGGCTGTTTCAGCTTGGCCGCTGTCAGTCTCCTGCGAACATGCCGTTGCAAAAATTGTCAGAGCTACGGCGAGTAAAAGAGGAATAAAAATCGTTACGAGTCGTTGTTTGTGCACGAGGCGAGTCTCCAGTTGTAAGGGTCAATACCGATCAGCTCGGGCCGCTATTAGGCGGACTGCGGGCCCCGCATTTGCGCGCGATAACCTAGCAGGGCCAAAAGCCCGAGTAGAATAAAGAGGTTGGCGTAGCTTCCAAATGACGGGACCGCCGGGGGTGGCGCTCCTGGAGCGCTAGGAGCTTCCAAAGTGACCATCCCGTCCAGGAGCACTAGGGCACCATTAGGCCCTTGAAAGACACCATGCGCCACTGTTCCGTTCGATGCCGAGATGACTGTCTCGCCAGCTGACACACGATTAAAGGTGGCGGTTCCAAAAACCTGAAGTCCGGTCTTATACGGGGGCTGCAAAGTCAACCAACCTCCGCCAATGGCCAGAGGCTGGTTGGTCTCACCTGCTGAAGGTCCGTCAAGAAAATGCGTCGGACCGGTCGGATCAAACTGGAACGACGCGAACTGCAATAGAGCAGAGTCATAACTGACCGCGAGGCCACCGCCTAGCACCTCATCGCTGAAGTCGATTGCAATTTCGACCTCAACCGTCCCCCCAACTTCAGTTGCCTCAAGCAAAATTTGATTCTGTTGGGCAACGGCTGCCCCGGTAAGAAACATTGCCGCCATCACAGAGAAGAGAAGAATGCAGAGAGCTCGTTGCGTTGCTCCCGCACAAAATTCGGTCCTTCGTCCAACCGAAGAGCATGTTCGGCTTTTCCACGGAGGTAGGCTTTTTTTTGTCTCGAGGGCGGACCTAATCGTTTCGGCTTGCATTAGAGGGCAGATCTCCTGCTGTTGCTCTTCGTCGCGCGGCCTCGGGCAGCCTGCTCTCAGGCTTGGAGCCGCGGAATGAAAGGTCGGAGCATCTGTCTTCGTCTCAAAGCCCTCGAATATTGAGCAGTCTTTAGGTCCGATCGGACTCTTTTACCTCTAAGCCCTTAATTGAGACGATCCGTAATGCATGAAAGGCCCTACACGAAGTCCGATTTTTTTCCTGAGGGTCTCAAGCAGCCGTTCTCTCTAGACGATGGTGCCATTTGATCGATCATTTTGTCGATTGAGGAGGCACGGAGCCGATGTATTTCGAGATGACGGGCGATCAGCCCGGGCGCAGAGTTTTCCAACTGACCCTCGCGACATTGCTCGCGTTCACTATGGCCGTCGAATGCCTGGCGAACGAGGTCTACGGGGTCGGCGACACAATCTCCCCAATCGAGCTGACTGATCAACACGGCAAAACCGGAGACGTCGATCGAGCAACGCGGTTCGTGCTGTTGGTTCGAGACAAATTCGCGAGCGAGATCCTGAAGGAAGCCTTCGCGGGGATGCCGCCAAGCACCCTCGGAGAGCGAGGCGTCGCATACGTCACGGACATCAGCGAAATCCCGCTGATGGCGGCCAACCTATTTGTCGTACCCGGGATGCGCCTCAAGGAATACAGCATCTTGATCGACCGAGATCCGATCAAAACCAGCAGATTTCCCAGCAAGGGCGGCCTCGTGACCGTCCTCTTTATCGAGGATCTGCGGATCGCCCGGATTGAGTTTGCCACGACCGGAAGCGAGATAAATGCACTCCTTGAGCTTCCCTCGGGAACGCCGGACGTAGAAATCTCCGCAAGCGGACGTTGATATCTCGCGACCTTCCGTACATATCAAATCCAATGCGTGTCCATATAGACTCATTTTTAGAACTCAAAGTTCTCATGATATGAGTTTTTTTACCTACCTATTCTATTGTCACCTCACCATGTAAACCTAAAGTGGCCTTTCGGAATCGTGGGTATAAACTCTCAAACGATTAAAGAGAGCCGCGACTAAATAGATTAGTCGCACCTCCAGTAAACCTTTCAGAGAGTTCGTCTTTATACGCAATTGTATTCGTAAATATCTATTTTAAATGACTTTTTATTATTTTATGGACATTTACGAGCGGTTCGGAAGTTGACTAGACCTCACGATTCGAGACAAAAAGAGAAAGATTCCCCAAAAAAATGTGTTTATTTAGCCCCTATGTAAAATAAAGCTTTCTCTTTAACCTTTTTCGTGGCTTAATAGCCCCGATCATAAAAATAGTGGTATTAATCACCCATCTGTGTGACTCGGCTAATTGGGGACCCATAAGCAGCCGAGACAAAGATCGCCTGAAATAGATTTGGAGATTTCACAAATGACGGCCAACAGATTTATCAGTGCCGACCAACCGATCGCTCGACGAATCGTCGCGGCATTCGCAACCGTTTGCTTTTTCGGCTTCGTGCCGAACGCGCTCGCGCAAGAGGCGGTGCCCTCCTCGGCAACTGACCTCGCTTACGAGAGGCAGGACCTCGAATATATCCTCGACCAAGTCCAAATTGCTGAAGAGCACGTCCGGCGAGGTGGTGGGTGTGAAACTCTTCGTGAACTCATCCCAAGCGCGCTGCTCCCATGGGGCCTCCGCCACGTCGATGGCAGCTGTAATAACCTGATGCCGCACGGCGAGCAGTGGGGCGCTGCTGACGAGCCTTTCACGGATCTTACAAACCGCGAATTCCGAGGCGCTCAGGAAATGACCCTCGATCCCCTGGCCGATAACGACGTGCAGGGTGCTCAGACATCCTATACGCGCGGTGATGGACGAACAGTCGTCGATTCCCAGCCTCGCTTGATCAGCAACCTCATCGCAAATAGCTCGACGCGCAACCCGGCGGCCGTCGCAGCCGCTGCGGCCGCTGAAGAAGTTGGCGCGATGGAGATTGGCGCGGATATCACAGGCGTTCCGCAGCTCTTCATTCCCAATACGGCCCCAGATGAGGGGCTTTCTGCTCCTACTAATGCATTTATTACCTTCTTCGGTCAGTTCTTCGATCACGGACTCGACCTCATCGAAAAAGGGAACAACGGCGTCATCATCATTCCGCTCGCAGAGGACGATCCGCTTTACGATCCCGAGAGCGCAACGAACTTCCAGATCGTCACCCGAATCAATCGAGATGCGGGCGACGATGGCATCCTCGGCACTGACGATGACGGACCGGCTCCGATCAACAAGGTCACACCCCATGTAGACCAGAACCAGAACTACTCGAGTCATCCATCCGCTCAGGTCTTAATCCGAGCCTACGAGTTCAGAACCTGTCCTCCTGACAGCAACTATTCAAATCCCCCCACGGACGGCTGTGTTCTTCCTTCTGGCTACATGCTCAGCAGCCATGGCAACGACCGAACGCTCGATACGGACGATGACATGGGGCTTCCGACCTGGAACTCGGTTCGAGAGAGCGCCCGCCGGAAGCTCGGCATCAACCTAGACGATCTCGATGGCGCGAATCAGCCGATGATCCTCGCCAACCAGTATGGCGCGTTCGTACCCGGGTCCGAGAGAGGCCTCCCCCAGCTCGTCACTGGCTATGACGAGAACGGCACGCCCCAAGTCATTGAAGGAAACATCGATGCGCCCGTGGATGCCTCCCTTGCGCTTCGAATTAATCACAGCCTTTTCCTCGACGTCGCGCATTCCGCGAACCCCGGCAAATTCGTACCCTCAGAAATCAGTCCCGAGAAGCAGCCAGACAGCGACTCGGAGCTCAATCAGCGGACTGACATGCTCAGTGGTCAATACACCCGTGGCGTCCGCGCCCCCGGAGCACCAGAGGGCGGCCAGGCGACCTACGATGACGAGTTGCTAGGCATGCACTTCATTTGTGGTGATGGTCGTTGCAATGAGAACATCGCTCTCACCTCGATTCATCACATCTGGCATTCAGAGCATGACCGGCTCGCTGACGTAGCTAAGCGCGCCATCCTTGATTCTGGTGACCTCCCCTTCATTAACGAATGGATCAGTCCTGCTAGCCCACTGACCCAAGCCGATCTCAACGCATACGGTGGCTTCGCGTTTGCGATTGGTGATGCGAGTCAAGAAAACCAGCGCGCTACGCACGACGTGATCGAGGCCCTTGGTTTCGAATGGAACGGCGAGCGCCTCTGGCAGACGGCCAAATTCGGCGTTGAGATGCAGTACAACCGAATCGTGTTCGATGAGTTTTCGCCGACGATCTCGGCTCTCAAGAACGGATTCGTCTTCACTAACCAGACGACCGTTGACCCGCGCATTACCGCGGAGTTCGCGCACAGCGTCTACCGCTTCGGTCACTCGATGCTGACGGAAGGCGTCGATCGGTGGGATCCCGAGAATAACCCGATCGTTGACCCCTCAGCGGTTGACCAGAGCAAAGCCTCCGATCAGCTGGGGCTTTTCGAGGCGTTCCTTAACCCGACCGCCTTCCTTAACTACAATGACACGACCGGTGAGAGCACCTTGACTCCGGAGCAGGCAGCCGGCGCGGTCATCCGCGGCGTGACCCGCCAGGTCAGCAGCGAGATCGATGAATTTGTAACGGGTGGCCTCCAGAACAATCTGGTCGGCCTCCCACTCGACCTTTCTGCGATCAACATCGCACGTGGCCGAGACACAGGTTTGCCCTCCTTGAACGGTGCTCGTCGTATGTTCTTTGCTGACACGGGCGATACTGCGCTTGCACCTTACGCAAGCTGGCTCGACTACGCAGATAACCTGCGGCACCCCGAGAGCTTCATCAACTTCATTGCTGCATACGGCACTCACCCCCTCGTTGCGGGCGACGATCAGATTGCTGGCAACAACAGCGCTGGCGAGCCGAGCACTCTTGAGGACCGTCGCGCTGCAGCTTGTACCCTGGTGACCTCGATTTCGATCGATCCCAACTTCTGTGAAGCTTCGGGCTTCTCCGCCGTTGTGGTAGGTGACATCCCGGCGGATGCAGCTGACTTTATCCGTGGGCACAATGATTGGGCCACCGGAGAAAACGGCCTCCCGATCACCGGAATTGAAGAGGTTGACTTCTGGATCGGTGGACTCGCGGAAGAGCGACGCCCCTTCCAGGGTTACCTCGGTGCAACTCATAACTACGTCTTTGAAAGCCAGATGGAAGCGCTCCAGAACAGCGATCGCTTCTACTATCTGTTCCGAACCGCTTCGATGCCGATGCTCGCTGGTCTGGAGTCGAACAGCTTCTCCTCACTCGCGATGCGTAATACGGATCTTGGTGCGCTCGGTAATGGGTCCATGGCGGCAGGGATTTTCTCTGCACCGCATCACTACTTCGAAGTCACAGGTGAAGCGGATCAGATCCTGGCAGACCCGGAAGCTGAAGAGGCCTTCTTCGACCTCGTTATCCGAGATGCCAGCCTTTCTACCTCTGATATTCCTGTAGCGGAAGGTGCCCTCTTCCTGCAGTACACCGGTGGCGACCACGTGGTCATCGGCGGCAGCGCGGGACCGGACACGATGATTGGTGGCATCGGCGACGACTCCATCTGGGGACGAACGGGCGATGACCGAATCGAGGGTGGAGATGGTGCAGACCACATCGAAGGCGGTGCTGGCAACGACATCATCACCGACCTTTCTGGTCCTGACGTCATCGAAGGTGGTGACGGCCATGATGCCATCAATGCGGGCAACGGCCCTGAGGACTTCGTCTTCGGTGACGGTGGCTCTGACTTCCTCGTCAACCCCTACGACTTTGCCGAACTCTTCGGCGGTCCAGGCGACGACTTCCTTTACGACGGAACCGAGATCGGTCATCACCGCGGCGGTGCCGGCAACGATTGGCTCGAAAACCGTGGCAGTGGCGAAGAAATCCTTCAGGGTGACTTCGGCGCCGCTGCAGAATTTGGCGAGTCGGCCTACAAGGGCCACGACGTTATTATTAATCACGACGGTAACGCTGACATCGACATGGAAAATGGCGATGACATCGCGGTCGACGGACCCGGTATGGATATCATGGAAGGCATGTCCGGCTTCGACTGGGCGAGCTTTGCGCGAGACCCGTACGGAATCGAAGTGGATCTTGACCTGCGAGTCGATGTCCCGCCGGTCTTTCCCCCTTCTCGATCCAACTACCAAAACCGTTTCGACCGGGTCGAGGGTCTCAGTGGCTCAGCTTACAGCGACCACCTTCGGGGTACCGAAAACCTCATGGGCAATAATCCAGGAAACGAGTTGTCAATCGTCACAGATTCATCAGGCGGTATTGCAGAGAACGGGTTCGAGTTGATCCCCGGTCTGAACTCGACGGATCAAAGCTTCGGACTCGTTCCCGAAGTCGAACGACATGAACTCAACCCCGATATTCATACGGGTGAAGAGCAGTTCGGCTGGGAAGGCGAGATCATCATTGGCGGTGGCGGGAGCGACCTGCTCGTCGGTGAAGGCGGTCACGATATTCTGGACGGAGACTCGGCGCTTGACGTCGGAATCTCGGCTCCAGACCCGATGGATCGGACCGGAGAGGGAGCTCTTGAAGTTCGACTCGCTAATCAGGCTCTGTCGGCGGCAAGTGCACTCGTACAATCGCTGACGCTTGATGTTTCTGCGGCAACCTCTCGGCTCGCTGCAGCGCAAAACAACGAGGCTAATGTGCGCGAAAGTCTGAATGAAATTCAGGCAGGAGCCGTCGCAAGCGTAACGGCCGCCGAGACAGCGCGGGATTCGGCCAACGCCGAACTCGAAGCAGCTCAGGCCAATGTAGTCATGGTCGACACCGAGCAAGCGGCTCTCCAGCTAGCTGTAACGCAGGCAGAAGACGCTGTTGTGAACACCGCGAATGAAGAACAGATGAATATTGCTCTTCTTGATGCGGCAAACGACGCGATCGTCGCGGCTTCCGCCGAGCGAGAACGGCTCGACGACGAGCTCGACAACTCTAATCTCGACTACGAACTAAGAGAGACGGCTTTCAACGACCAACTCGAAGATGTAGAGGTGGCTACGCAGGCAGCGCTAAATGCACTCCTAGCGCTTAACAGCTGCGAGAGTAGCCTTTCGACGCCTCCTAGCGAATGTCTACAGCTGCGCTTCGACTACGATGTTCAGATTAGTCGCGTCATACGTGAGCAAAGCGAACTTGTTTCGCTTCAAACCGAAATGGGCATCGCCATGATGGCGATGAACGACTTGATCCAGCAGGTAAGAGATGCCGAAGTGGTCTGGGAGCAAGCAGTCCAAGCCGCTTCAGAGGCACTCATCGCGTTCCAGGCTTCACAGGACGGAATGGAGCCGGCTCAGGCAGCAGTCACGGCGGCAAATGAAGCCCTTGCTGCATTCGCATCAACGCATGCGGCTGCTCATACGGCTCTAGTAGAAGCCCAGATGGCTGCGACAAACGCTCAATCGGCGCTCGCGCTGGCTGAACAGAATGCTGGTGATGCTCTTGTCGCACTTGAGACCGCCTCCGCGGAATTAAATGCGGCGGCTACATCGCTCGCGATTCTCGAGTCTGACCTTGAACTTGCAACGGACAGTCGCGACCAGGCTCTGGCAGCTCAGGCAGCTGCAGTGGCTGCAATGCCGATCGCTGAACGCATTATCGTCGATAGCATGCTCGATGTGCAGGAAGCGGTCTTCATGGGAGCGATTACGCCAGATGAGCTCTCCATTCATCGCGCGATCACGGATCATGACCCCGAGGACGTTTCGATCGACTCGGTCGTCTACACGGGCAATTTTGCTGACTACACCATCGAGGCCGACCCTGGAATGAACGGAATTCCTGGTGACGAGGACGATCCCTTCGATCCAATGAACCCGGGCGCGTCCATAGGCGACTTCTATTCTCGAAATGGAAGTGACTCGACGATTAACGCAGCGCAGGATGGCTTCATCGAAATCATCGACAACAGGGGCGCTATGGCGATGATTGGGACCTTCGGGCCGGACGGACGTGATCTTGTCCGAAACGTCGAGCGCCTGGTCTTCGATGACATGGTGATCGTTCTGAACGAAGGCGCGGCAGGTGCCGGCGGAACTGCTAACTCGGTCGCAACGGGAGAAATTCTCGTGACTCCTGACCAGGCGGCTGTCGGCGACATAATCTTTGCAGATTTCAGCGTCGTCGACGCTGATGGCATTGAGCCCAATACCTTGTCCTATCGCTGGACAGTCGAACTCGTGCCTGCATCGGGCATTTTCGAGCCAATCGTTCGGTTCGGAACTCAGAACTTCGGAGACGCGTTCGTTCCCAACGGTCCGTTCCTCGACCTAACCGTTAACGAAGCTGGGTTGCGAGTTCGTGTAGAATCTCTGTTCCAAGACGCCGCTGGCGTATTCGAGACGGCAAAATCATCACCAGTCCTCGTCGGATGTCCGCCCGAGGGTTGTCCGATGGCCGCGCTCCTACCTGTACCAGCGCCCTTTATGGGAACAGCAGGTGATCTCGCCTCTGCCATTGCGGCGGAACGGGGCCAGCTTGCGCCGATACCCTTTGTCGAAAACGGCTCAGCTCTTGGTAGCCGCAGGTTTGGATTTGCAGTGACCAATGTGCCGCTTGCTCTTCTGACCCAGACCGGCTTCCCGGAACAGCTGACGGGCACAGAGGCCGTCGAAGTGTCGGGTGTTGCTCTGACGCTTCGGGATTCCAACGGTGTCGAAACGGCAAGCTTCTTGCCAACCGCAGGTCCACGGTTCGATCCCCTGACTGGGCTCGTTGAACAGGACAGCGTCGACTTCTCATGGTCGATTCGAGATGCAGATGTTCTGCAAGCGCTTCGTGCCCCGTTCACCACAGTTTCACTGACGGTAAACGGTGTTGAGGCCGCCAACGCGACCTTGTTCGGAGATCCCAACGTTGATTGGGGAACGGGAATCGTTGTTGCTCTCGAAGACCAGTCGCCCCCGATCAACCCGCTAGAAGTTCTTGCGGAATTCGTCGGGACCGATCAGCACTTTGTTGAGCCACCGACCTTCATCAACAGCTCACTGGCTGGAGGTTCCTTCTCCGCCCAGTTGATCTTCCCGGCGGTTGACCTGACGGCGTTCACAGTCGACTTCGGAGGCTCCGTCACGCCGAATGAGTCGGCTCTCGTTTCGGAGGGAATCACCCTCCGTATCGTGGAAGTGATGCCATTCGCACCAAGTTCGATAGCCCATACCAACGGGATCTATCTGGGCGAAATCCGTAGCCGAGTTGCAGGCGGCGCGGCTAGCCAGACTAACGTCGACTTGATCTTCGAAATCTCTGATGCCGATGCGTCCGGCCTGGTTAACGGCCTCGCTTACGCGGTGCTCGAAGCTCCTGGGCTTGGTATTGGAGAGGTCGATCGGTGGACATTGTTTGGAGATAGCGTGGCCAACCCAGAAGGAGTGGTTGTACTGAACCAGACTGCGCAGCACTTGGCAGCGATGGCTCTTGTACAGGCGCAGATATCGGGTGATGCTGCGGCGATTCTCGAGGCTACTACTGACATGACGACTGCCAACCAGGCCGCCTCGATCAGTGGTACGCAGAATGTGCCAGGTGGGCCAGCGGCTATTCTTTCGGATAGCGGACTGCCGCACGCCAATTTCATTGGCTCCGCGGGGTCTCTTGCCGGAGATATCCAGTTCTTCAATGAATCCAGGGTTGGTCAGGCACGGTTCGAGTTCAGCATTGCGGATGTTCCGCTTCAGCAGTTCATGAATCATGGCTTCAACTCTCCGATCTTGGCGACGGATATCAGCTTGGTCGATCGAATCGCCCTCTACTTCTTTGGAGAGATGGGGAACGTGAATGGCATCTTCGTGCCGGAAATCATCGCAGAGATCGATCCGATATCCGGCCTCGTTAGCGAAGATTCGGTCAGTGTGAGCTGGTCGATGCGAGGTAACGACGTCGCGCCACTCGTGTCCGGTGTAAGCATTGTGTCAGTCGTTCTTGACGGTGAGGCCATTAAGTCGGCCGTACTGACAGGGAATTCGATGCTCAATGATGCACAGGGTGTGGTCGAGGTTCCGGCACGGCTGGTTAACGTGGATTCCGATCCATCGTCGATCAACGTGGCGGATATCCTGGCGGCAGCGCTCGTCGGGAATTCGGATGGGGCGGCACAAGCAAGTGCAATCCTCGCCGAAACGATCGCGGCAACGCTCGATGCCGATGGAGACGGAATCTTCGGAAGCGCCGATGCGTGCCCATTTGATCCGCAGAATGATCAAGATGGGGACGGAATCTGCGGTGACGAGGACAACTGCTCCACGACTGCCAATGTGGATCAGCTTGACACGGACGAAGACGGAGTCGGAGATGCGTGCGACAACTGTCGCTTCGTAGCCAACGGCCCGACCTCAACGGACGCAGGTGGCGAAAGCCAGCGAGATTCCGACGATGACGGTCACGGCAATATGTGTGATGCGGACTTCAACAATGACGGAGTGGTGAACTTCGGGGATCTAGCGATTCTCCAGAGCGAATTCTACAGCTTAGAATCCACTAACACCGACATGAATGGAGACGGCGCATGTAACTTCGCCGAGTTGTCTAAGTTCCAGGTCTACATGTACAAGGAGGTTGGAGCAGACGTTCGCTAATCCAGTAGGTGAATGAAGTTGGTGGGCAACAATGGGAAAAGCGCGCAAGCGCCGGACCGATTGTTGCCCATCGGCGTTTTACCCCTTCGATTGCCATACCACTCAACTCGGACCAGACGCCTGGAAACAACGCTTTATCAACCCCGCGGCAAAAACTCAGGCTAATATGCGATCAGCGGTCCAGGCCTGGACCTCCTTCGCAACGAACTCGGAGTCCTTGTCCCGCTCTCTAGTCCCGGAACGGGTCCCTTTGGGCCTACTTGTAAGAATGCCTAGTATCGGTGGCGGGGAAAACAGGGCTTGTTTTGCCTATCCCCCAGACAAGGGGTTCGACGACCACCCGCCCAACGAGGTGCTCGTCGGTCGTCGGGTGGCATTTTGCGGTTCCATCCTTCGAAATCTGGGGATTCGAACCCGGTTTCCACAGTCCTCGTGCATGCCCGAGCCAAAACCGGCAGATGTATACAACGACTGAATGGAGGATCGATTCCGTGCCGAGCGTCATCATTCCAGCGCACAACGAAGAAAAACTCATCGAAAAAACGCTTCGAGGCGTGATCGCGGATGGCATCGAAGGGCTTGAGATTATCGTGGTCGTGAACGGGAGTTCTGACGCGACGGCCGAACGCGCGAAGCAGTTCGGGCACGGCATCAGGGTCATCGAGACAACGAAGCCGGGGAAGTGCAATGCACTCAATCTTGGCGAAGAACATCTGACTCGTTTTCCAAGAGTCTTCCTCGACGCGGACATCGAGCTGCGCCCCGGAACCCTTCGTACGATGATCGAAGCCATGCGAAATGAAGACGTTCATATCGTTGCGCCGATACCGAGCTTCGATCTCACCGGTGCTTCACTTCCGGTTCGACTCTACAAGCGGGCCGAGCGGTTCAATCCCTACTTCGGCAGCGGCGCGCCGAACGGCAGCGGATGTTTCGTCCTGACCGAGCAAGGACGAAGACGCTGGGAGGAGTTTCCCGAAATCGTCGCCGACGATGGTTTCGTCCAGGGCCATTTCGAGACCGCGGAAAGAAAATCCGTTGCAGGTACTACGGCGATCGTCCAGCAGCCCCGAGACCTCAAGTCACTCCTCGCCGTGATGACGAGAGCACGACGAGGCGGGTTCGAACTCCAGACGAAGTTTCCGGAACTCATGCAGAACCACGAGAGCCATGTCCGCAGGATGCTGAAGCGACTGCTCGTCCGTCCCTGGGAATGGCCAGCCATGTTCATCTACGGCTACGTTCGAATCATTGAGCGACTGATTGCGAGAAGGCAGATCGCCCGAGGCGAGACGGGATGGGGCAGGGACGAGACGGGCCGATCAACGTAGCGTCGACGCTCATCTGGCCTTGAGGGGCGCCGACGCCGCGATGCTCTACCTGGAGCCGCGGCGGGCAACGGCTTGATCTCGACTGACTTGAACTCGGCCGGATGACTCTCGCCCTGAAGCGAGATCCATCTCCGATCCAGCAGGACCTCGCCGCTGCGGAGCGGCATGACAGTCTGCGAATCGGGGTCGTTGAGATCGAGCAGCAACCTGAACCGATTAGGGCGGTTATGTTGCAGGAATGAAGACACAACAAAAAAACGGCAGAGAGCGCATCGCGCTGGTCCAGGGCGCGAGTCGCGGGATCGGGCTCGCACTCGTCGAAGCCCTGCTCGCGCGACCCGACGTGGACCGGGTCGTGGCCACCTCTCGCCGACCCGAAGAGAGCGCCAGTCTCGCACGCCTAAAGTCCGAGCACGGGCACAAGCTCTCCACCCTGCCCCTCGACGTCACCGAAGAATCGAGCATCGCCCAAGCCGCCGAGGACGTCGCGCAAAATGGCGTAGAGCGGATCCACTGGCTCTTCAACTGCGCCGGCGTTCTCCACGACGAGGCGGGCCTCTCCCCGGAAAAGAAGATTGAGGATCTCCGGCCCGAGGCGTTGGAACACATCTTCCGTGTAAACGCGTTCGGACCGCTGCTCGTCGCTAAACACTTCCTTCCGCTATTGCGTCACCCAGACCGCGCGATTCTCGCCAACCTCTCGGCCCGGGTCGGGAGTATCGAAGATAACCATCTCGGCGGATGGTACGGATACCGGGCCTCGAAGGCGGCCCAGAACATGTTCACTCGCACGCTCGCCATCGAGTTCGGACGTCGCGCACGCAACGTCATCTGCGTGGCGCTTCATCCGGGGACCGTCGATACAAATCTTTCGCGCCCCTTCCAGAGCAACGTACCCGAAGCGAAGCTCTTCGATCCTCAGCAGGCTGCGGCGCAGCTTCTTCGCGTCGTCGATGATTGTACGGCCGAGCAGAATGGATGCTTCCTGGCCTGGGACGGCCAGCCAATTCCCTGGTAGCCATTGCAGGCCCAGCGCCCTCAGGCCCACGACCTCTGACACCAACCAGCCCTGCAACGCCCTACTCCTCCGAGTGAAACGCGAGATGGGCGTAGTGCGTGTCTAGGTATTCCCGGACGGCACGAATGCGTCCGGCGTCGATCTCGAACACGAAATGATATTCGTTCCGGTAGGCCCGACCGCGTGCGGTCGTCGCCTCGAGCGTGAACTCGCAAGCGACGCGGCCCTCTTCCGCGATCATCGAGCGAATCGAGACGTCCATAGGCGCATTAGGGTCGTAGTAGTCGACACCGCTACCGAGGAAGGTCAACACGGCGTCACGGCCTCGCTTCTCGCCCGCCATGTCTGAGCCCGGCGGGACCGACCACCTAATATCTTCATGGAGCAGTTCGACAAGATCGCCCTCGCCGCCCGCGAGCACCTCGAAATAACGCCGAACGATTGCCTTGCTCTCGTTAACACTCATACCCGTGGCTCCTGGTTCGTTCTTCATTAGTCGCGACGTGGCGCTGTCACGCGGCTCGGCGACGTCGATAGCGGATTCGGCAGGGTTGAACCGGGGCGATGATCAGGCTGTCTCTCGCGGGCTCGTATTCGTCTTCACCAATCTCGAACTCGAATTGGCTGAACAGCGTCGATAGGATCACCTTCATCTGGATGTACGCGAAGTTCATTCCGATGCATTTGTGCTTTCCGCCGCCAAAGGCGGTAAACGCGAAGGGATTGTCGTCTTCGCGGCGATCGGGGCCGAATCGGTCGGGATCGAATCGCTCGGGATCCTCCCAGACCTCTTTTAGAAAGTGACCCACGGCTGGAGATTGAACCACGAACTTGCCTACCGGAATCTCGTAGCCGCCGTACCGGAACGGGCGCATCACTTTCCGCATCATCATGATGAGAGGGGGGTGCAGTCGAAGGCTTTCTTGAATGCCTCGGTTGAGCTGCTCGGCGCCGCGCAGGAGATCCGCATAGCCCTCTGTCGCGTGGTCGTTCTGCAGGTGTACTCGCTCAGCTTCCACTCGGGCGAGATAGCCGGGATGGCGCAGGAGTTCGATCATCGTCCATGTCGTCGCAACCGATGTCGAATGATGTCCCGCGAACAGGAGGAAGAGCAGTAGGCCTACAATTTCCTCGTCGTCGAGCGCTCGTCCGTCCTGATACCGGGCTTCGATCAAGCCCTGGAGCATATCGTCCCCGGGCTCGCCGGACGTACGCCGGCGAGTCGCCATCCGTCCTATCAGTTCGACGAGTCGCTCGCGGGCGCGATCCCGCCTTCGGAAGACCGGGAGGGGAAGGTTCGGAAATAAATAGGAGAGCGGATTCACACCTGCTTCAAGGTCATGGTAAAGGGCGGCGAACTCGTCGGTCGTGTCGTCTCGGAACGACTGCCCGAGCAGAGTGCGCGCCGACGCATAGAGCGCGAGCTGCCCCATGAAATCAAGAAAGTCGACCTCGCCTTCCTCTCCCCAATCCGCCACTGCGCGCCGGGTCTCGGCGGCAATCTGATCGCCATAACGTCGAAGCGCTTGGGGCTTGAGCGCACCGACCATCATCTGGAGCTGTTCCATATGTGTTTCCAGCGGAACGTCGAAGATGATGCCGGGACCAAAAACGGGCGTCTGTGATTTTTTATAGGCCTCGCGATTCGAGAGCTGATCTTCTGGGGCCCGAAAGAACGCCTCCGAAGCCTCTGGGCCCGAGATCAAGACCATGTCGTTCTGAGCGAGGCGGAAGCGGACGATCGGACCGCCCTCCGCGTAGGCGCGCTGAAGGAATTGCCACATCCCTCCGTTGTATTCAGAAAAATGTCCGAGAAGGAGTCCGCCGCCATCGAGTTTGGGAATCGCCTTCCAGCCACGAAGCGTGGTTTCCCCGGTCATTCGGACGCGGCCAGCTTGGGGACGACCTGCACGACTAACGACTTTTGCATCAAGTGAGCGACGAAGAACTCGCTCGTTTCATCGACTCTAAGAACTCCGCTCATGGTGACCGCCTATTCGCTGCGTGTGTGAGGAAAGTATGGCTGCGCGACCGAGTTATGGCTACCGCTATGGGCGGGCTGAACAGCAGCCGCTCTGCATCGCGCGCTTAGGCGCCGCGGCTCTCGAGACCCTCGAACTTCTCAGCGGCGCGCCATGCCTCAAGCCGTTCGGCGAACTCTGTCGGCCCGCCGATAAAGAAGCCGCCCTGTCGGTTCTTCGCGTCGGCGGTTCCTTCGTTGTTGTAGTAGCCGGGCGTGCAATTCTCTGAGAATTCGCTCGATTGTCCGCCGCGCGCAACGATCTCATCGACCCAGGCTGCTTCAGCCTCCGCCGTCACCTCGAGTCGCTTCCAGTCGCGGGCCTGCGCACGCTCGATGATCCAGGCTATGTGCTGTGCCTGGAGGTCGAAGGTGTAGGGGAAGTTCACGGTGAATCCCGATTGCGCGATGCTCATCATGAAGAGGTTCGGGAAACCGTGGATATGCATGCCGTGCATAGTACGCACGCCACTCGACCAGGCTTCGTCGAGGGTGCGCCCTTCGCGTCCGACGATCCGGTAACCGGCGCGACTCGAATAGTTGGTCCCCATCTCGAAACCGGTCGCGAAGATGAGGCAATCGAGCTCATATAACTCGCCGCCCGCGACGACGCCCTTGGGTGTGACACGCTCGACGCCCTGTCCCTGGGTTTCTACAAGATGAACATTAGGCCGGTTGAAGGTCTTGAGGTAGTCATCGTGAAAGCAGGGGCGCTTGCAGAACTGTCGATACCAAGGCTTGAGTCCCTCGGCGGTCGCGGGGTCCGTTACGACCGCGTCGACACGCGCGCGAATTTCTTCCATCTGCATGAAGTCGGCGAGCTCCGCCATCTCGGCGATCGCCTCAGGCCCAACGTTGGGATCCGTTTGGCCTAGCATCAGGTTTAGAATTTTCCGAACGACCTCAGTCCATCCGTCGTCCACGAGATCCTCTTCCGCGACGCCTCCCGCCGTGAGAACCTGAAAGTTCTCGATCCGGTTCTTCTGCCAGCCGGGCTCGAGACTCGACCACCATTCAGGGTCCGTCGAACGATTCGCGCGCACCCCGATCGAGGACGGCGTGCGTTGGAACACAAAGAGCTCTCCCGCATCTTTGCCAAGGTAAGGAACGCACTGGACGGCTGTCGCGCCCGTGCCAATGATGCCGACCCGCTTGTCGCCAAGCCGATCGAGCTTGCCATTCGCGTCCCCGCCCGTGTAGGCGTAGTCCCAACGACTTGTGTGAAACGCGTGCCCCTCGAAAGACTGGAGGCCCGGGACGCCAGGAAGCTTAGGCTTCTGCAGAAATCCGTTGGCAAGACAAACGAACCGCGCCCGCATCCGGTCACCGCGATTCGTCTCGATCGTCCATAGCGCCGACGCTTCGTCCCATCTGATCTCCGTCACTTCAGTCTGGAAGCAGGCGCTTCGGTACAAGTCAAAGTGGCGCGCGAGCGCACGGCAATGCTCAAAAATCTCGGCACCGCGGCTGTACTTTTCCGTGGGCGTCGTTCCGATTTCCTCGAGCATGGGCAGATAGATGTAGGACTCGACGTCGCAAGCCAGACCCGGGTAGCGGTTCCAGTACCAGGTCCCACCAAAGTCCCCGCCCTTCTCGACGACGCGGATATCATCCACGCCCTTTTCTCGCAGACGCGCCGCGGCCAAGAGGCCCGAGAAACCGCCGCCTATGATCACGACATCCGATTCATCGAAGAGCGGTTCGCGCGCCGTCACGTTCTCAACCCACGGGTCGCGTTCGAACTCGGCAAAGCGGCCCTTCATCTCGACATACTGACCAAGCCCTTCGGGTCGAAGACGTTTGTCGCGCTCTTCCCGGTACTTCGCACGCAGCACATCGGGGTCGAACCCGAGCTCCTCGGTCGGCTCTTTCGTCATCAATCGCTTCCTTTCTAATCGTCAACCTGCTGAAGCCTAGGTCGATCACCGTCGCATCGGAAGACATGCGAAATTCCGCCCGCTCGGCATGGATCGTCCAACTGTGACGAGCTTTATGGACATCCACTTGGAGTCGCCTCGCCCTCATGCCAGGAGCTCTCGAAGCGCCGCACCCTGCTCTCAGAAGCGTGACGCATCC
>DGPZ01000171.1:47082-58510 GCA_002390675.1 Deltaproteobacteria bacterium UBA4427 | reverse complement strand
TTCCTCTTGAGGTCCCTCCTGAGCCGTAATATCCGTCCTGATGAAATCAGTCGAACAGTTACTACGCACGGCCTATTTAAACTAGACACTCGGCGAAAGCGTAGCCTCATAAGCCGGTGCAGTCGACGCATCTTGCCAACCGAAATCGCTGTCTGCGTTACCTTTTTACCTGAGTTTCAATCAGAACCGAGTCATTTCGTATTCTTGGATGTAGGCAGATAGACCCATGCCTTTGGCTTGCCATTTCCAACGACCGGTCAGCGGCTTGTGGGGCTCTGGCCTAGAGTGCGACGAGATACTTTTGGATGCTCGTGGACTGGAGCGATCAGGAAAGAGATGAAGAGCGCGGTCTTTCGATCTCTCAGTGGGCTGCTCGCGCTTCTTCCCCTGCGACAGCAAAAGAAGGAAGCCCTCAAAGCATTCTTCTACAGGCACTTTGGAGGGCTGTTTCGACGGAGTCCGAACTACGCCGAGTGGCGCCGATCCCATCCTAAGCGACTTTCTCTGGTTTTGGCTCCTTCGCCCCAAGAGCCCTCGGCCGCGGATTGGGACGAATTGGTGGCAAGGCGACTCAGAGGGGGCCTTCCCGTCCCTACGAACCTGACGGGGAATCCGTACGTCGTGGTTCCCGTCTTCCGTGGGCGTCGAGAAACCCTCGCGTGCCTCTACAGCGCTTGCCTAGCGGCACCGTCCGTGAGGCTTGTGGTGATCGATGATGCGACACCAGATCTCAGCCTCAGGCGTCGCCTTGTTGAACTTGCGGCCGACGGACATTTCGAACTGATTCGAAACGCTTCGAATCAGGGTTTCCTTCGTTCGGTCAACCTGGGATTCGCCATCGACCCCGAGGCCGACGTGGTCATATTGAACAGTGACACGGAAGTATTCGGTGATTGGCTCGACCGAATAAACGCTGCGGCCTGTCGATCTCCTGACATTGGCACTGTGACGCCGTTGTCTAATAACGGTGATATCGCGAGCTACCCGCATCCGCGCCGCGACAACCAGGTTGAGTTGGAAGTCGACTTCGCGCAGATCGATGACCTCGCGCGGACTGCGAATGTCGGCAGGGCAGTCGACGCACCCACCGGCGTCGGCTTCTGTCTCTATATTCGTCGCGCCTGCTTAGGCGAGGTCGGTGGATTCGACGAGCGTTTTAGGGCGGGCTACGGCGAGGAAAACGATTTCTGTTTGCGCGCGGCAGCCAAAGGCTGGCGGAGTGTGATTGCCGAGGATGTCTTCGTTCGCCACACAGGTGCGGTTTCTTTTGCTCGCCATGCCCCGCGACTTCGGCGCGCGGGCATGCAGGCGCTCGTTTCGCGGCATCCCAACTATGAGGATCAAGTAGACGTGTTCCTCGCGCGCGATCCCCTTGCCGGAGCGCGAGCCCGGATCGACGCTGCACGCTTGCGCCGACAACATCCGGTCGAGGATCCGGAGCGCGCGCTGCTCTTCGTCGTGCATAATTGGGGCGGCGGGGTGGAGCAACACGTCGAGGAACTCGCTTCGCAGCTCAGGGTTGAGGGGGTTGCGGTCTATCAGCTTCGAGTGCGTTCAGTCGCGGGTACGATCCGCCTCGATCTCGTAGGCCCGCCAGGGGTGCTCGCACTCGAAGAAGTTCCCGGCATCTCGGAGATCGGGATCGATGGGTCGCGGGTATTGGTCGAGGCCTTGATGCAGCTCGGCATCGAGCACGTGCACCTCCATCATCTCGGTGAGTTCTCGGCGGGGGGGCCGACTTGGCTCGGCGATCTCTGTGCTGAACTCGGGGTACCTTACGACGTGACCGTGCACGACTACGCATCGATCTGCCCCCGTCTACATCTCGAGCGTGCGGACGGGCGCTATTGCGGCGAACCGGACGAGGCCGGGTGCACGCGATGCCTCGCGGAGAACGGGAGTCGTTTCGGTGACGCAGACATAGCATCGTGGCGTGCGAAGTGGCGCGAGCTCCTTGTGGGCTCGCGGGCCGTGATCTGCCCGACCGAGGATGCACGCCGGCGCTTGGCGAATCGCTGGCCAGACCTCACCTACCGAATCCGTCCTCATCCCGAGCGTGAAAGCATTCGATCCGTGACGGAAGCGTCAAAGCCCGGGTCCGCGGGATCTTCCGCTGCTCGAGATGTGGAGCCGGCTGAACGGCTACGCGTGTTAGTTCCCGGCGCGATCAACGAACAAAAGGGTCTCGGGCTTCTGCTCGACTGCGCGAGCGACGCTCGCGCACGGGCGTTGCCACTCGAGTTCTGGATCGTCGGTTATAGCCGTGATGACGCGCGTGCGGAGCGCGAGGGCATCGTCGTGACCGGACGCTTTGCTTCCGCACAGGCCGACGACGCGATTCGGACGGCTAGGGTCGATCGGTGCGTCGCCTTATTGCCTTCGCTCACTCCCGAAACCTGGAGCTTTACGCTGTCGTCGGTGCTTCGGGTCGGCGTTCATCCGGTGGCCTTCGATCTCGGTGCGCTCGCTGAGCGAATACGAGCGATCGGGCGAGGGACCTTGCTGCCGCTCGAGTGGGCGGATCGGCCGGCGATGGTCAACGATGCGCTCCTCGAACTCGGAGAGGGCGGAAACGTGGGGCTCACGCTAAGGACAGAGCAGGGTCGGTCCTCGGGGCGTGCTACGAGTCAAGCTTGGGCCACGGGCAGTTCGATCCTTGAGGACTACTATGGATTGGTCGGCCCTGTCGAACGAACGCGTGATCTTTCTTGACCGGGCCGCTGTGATCAATTGTGACCGCGCCGATTTCGCGAATAGATCCGAGGAGTGGCAGCTGAAGGAGTTGTGTTATGCCGGCAGACCAATCTTCCAGCGTTAGGCTTGTCATCTTAGACCGTGACGGGGTGATCAACGAAGACCGTGAAGATTTTGTGCGATGCCCAGCCGACTGGGTGCCGATCAAGGGAAGCCTTCGCGCGATTGAGAGGTTGAATCGTAGAGGGATTCTTGTCGCGATTGCGACGAATCAATCGGGCCTAGCCAGAGGGATGTTTGCGTTGAACGATCTCGATGCGATTCATCAGGCACTCGCTCGCGAGCTCTCAGAGTTAGGTGGACATGTGGACGGGATTTTCGTTTGTCCTCATGGCCCGTCCGAGGGCTGTGATTGCCGGAAGCCGCGCCCGGGGCTCCTTATCCAAGCGGGCCAAACGCTCGGGGTTCGAGCGGAGGACACGGTTTTTGTTGGCGACCGGGACACCGATCTTCGAGCAGCCGAAGCTGCAGGAATTCAGCCGATCCTCGTGCGTACGGGGCATGGGAAGTCGGTTGTAGAGCGCGCCTTAGAGCGTGGGATCGTCGTGGCGGACGATCTTTCTTCGGCGATCGAAGGCATATTGTGCGCGTGCGATCTCGAATGATCTCGCCGGTAGCGTCAAAAGCTATGGGATATAGTCAAGCTCGCTTGAACTCCTGCGCCCCGAAAGGAAAGCCCTGTGTCCGAATCCATGTCCGAGTCCGACTCTAAGCCCGAAATGGCCCAGCTTGAAATCGCGAAGGGGCCAGATGCAGAACTAAGGGCCGGCGGTCTGCGCTTTGTCGCCTGTCGCCGCGAAGTAGGCGAGATCGACGGCGGCATCACGCTCTATGTTTGGAGTGAAGAAGAGCCGGAGCTCGAACTCATCCGAATGGATCTCTTCCGCAACCGCCCACACTATCACGCACCCGCGACGAACGACGCGGAGACAAAGATCGATCGTGGGGATCAGGCGATTGAAGCTTGGGGTGTCGAGACCGTGACGCGTCGTGCGGAGCAGCTTGCAAGCGAGGCGGGCCACGCGGAATTGGGGGCGCGGCTCTCGGTTGAAGCGCTCAAGCAGGCTGCGCCTGAGTTAGCGGCCATGCTCGCAGGCCTTGGGGACCCGACGGAGATTTCGTATTTTGAGTTGCCTCAGGCAGTACTCGATGGCCTCGCGGCGAGCTGACGCCCGCGAGTCTATTCGCCTCGCCGGTCACCTAACAAGCGGCGCAGGAGAACGACATGCCCGAGCCATGCCATCCTCACCAAGACGAGCGGTAGCCAGCTGAACGGGAAAAAGAGCACGCAGATGTTGTCCGGCTCGAACTGCTGAAAGGGCGTCGGGCACGATCGAGAGTGCGATCAAAGCGGGCATGAAGAGGAGCACAAGCCTCGGCGGGCAGCTTCATCGGCACGGCAGGCCGCCCCCGTGGTTTCGGCAAGGATGCCGAAACGGCCGAACCGACGCGTACCTCTCAGCATTGCCCCGCGAAATTGGGAGCTCATATTCCTGCGAGGCCGGGGAGAGGGGAGAAGGGGGAGTTGACGTAGCTCCTTCGGTTTGGCATTTATCTGCCAGTTGGCGAATTGATGCCAAAAGGGGTCTAGATGCCGAGAGGAGCCTCAATGTCGAGCGAACGAGCGATCAGCGTGCCGAGCGGCGTGCTTACGAAGCAGGCCCCGCAAGGCCGAGTGGATCGCCGTGTCCAGGAGTTCCGCGCCCACGTCCTCGAGACCGCTGAATCGCTCTTTGCCGAGCGCGGTGTCGAAGCGACCAAGATCGACGACATCTGTATCGAGGCGGACGTCGCGAAACGGACGCTCTGCAATCACTTCCCGACGAAAGCGCACATTGTTCAGGCCCTGTCCCGGGATGCCGTGTCCCGAATGGTTGTGATGATCGACGACGCGCGGACGAGCGGCGCCTCCGCGCGGGAACGGGTGAGCCTCTTGTTCACGTCGATGTTCGAGGGCGAGGTCCCACGCGGTCCGATCCAACGCGAATCGGTCGGTGCGTTTTTTCACGTCGCACATGGTACCCCGGACGCGGCGGATAGTGAGATTCGTGTGTCCGACGCCATCCTGCTTTTGCTTCAAGAGGGCGGGGCGGATGAGTTGCCAGCCGGTTGCTCAGCAGAAACTTTCGCTGAGGTGATTCTTGGCGCGATCTACTCGACGACCCTCGAATGGATTCATCGCGACGACTACGACGTGGAAACGCGGACTGCCGAAGTCGGCCGATTCATAGTGAGCCTTTTGCCCGAGCCAGCAGCGCTCGACTAACAATAATTGTGGAATCGAAGCGCTCGCAAAGACCGCTTTAGGGACCGCTTCAGAGGAGATTCCCGAAAATGAACGAGTTCAAGAATCGAGTGGCCGTCGTAACAGGCGGCGCGGGTGGTATCGGTAAGGCAATTGTGAAGGCCTGTCTCGCTGAAGGCATGAAGGTCGTGATCGCGGATGTCGAGAAGCCGGTACTCGAAGCAACTTGCGCAGAACTTGGCGGCGATGTGTCAGGCGTGGTGACGGATGTTTCCGACGCGGCCTCGGTGCAGGCGCTTGCTGACCATGTCTTCGATACCCACGGCGCTTGCCATATCCTGTTCAATAATGCGGGCGTATCCGCGCCTAACCTCGATCTCTGGGAGACGGAGTCCTCGGACTTCCAGTGGGTACATGGCGTGAACGTCGCCGGCATAGCCCACGGTGTTCAGGCGTTTGTCCCCCGCATGATCGCATCCGGCGAAGAAGGCCACGTCGTTAACACTTCTTCCGGCGACGGCGGGATTTCTCCTCTCGCGCAGCAGGTCGTCTACGCCTCGAGCAAGGCAGCGGTCTCGACGATGACGGAATGTCTAGAAGCACAGCTCGTTGGACGTGAGACTAAATTGCGCGCGTCCCTTTTCTATCCCTCGGGCGGGCTGCTCAATACCGGGATTTGGACGACGAAGCGGAATCGCCCGGCGGACTTGGCTCGTTCCAATGATGTCGATGCTTCGCAGGAAACAACCTTCGACGCTTTCATGGAGGGCGCTAAGAAGGCGGGCTTCGATATGCCGGTGCAGGACCTCGATGAACTGGCACAGTTTCTATTGCAGGGCATCCGAAATGAAGACTTCGTGATCATGATCGGTCGCGAGACGATGGAAGCGACGCTCGTTGAGCGCGCAAAGAAACTCGCTGCTGGCGAGTGCCCGATCGAACTCGAGCATATGGGGCTTTCCTAAGTCTCGGCTCGCTTGTCCCTATTTTAGATCAACTGTTATGCGCGCCCCTGGAGAAGAAGAATGAACGACGACAAGGTATTGATCATCAGCTCGGATTGTCATGCTGGAACCCTGCCCTCGGGTTATAACGAGTACATGCCCGCGAAGTACCACGATCAAGCAAATCAGTGGTGGGTGCAGTACACGCGCGAAATGATGAACCGAGTCGGGACTTTCTTTGATCAGGAAGCGGTGGAAGCCTATAGCGATGATGCGGGTGAAGGTGGCGGTCGCATGGAAGCGATGTCCAACCCGAGCGTGGCACCGAACGACAAAGATCTGCTCGACATGTTGAGCGATCCATCGAACCCTTTCGCGCCGCGCCGCGGAGAGTACGATGCGGCTGTTCGAATCCAGGAGCTGGATGATGATGGCGTAGCGGGGGAGATCGTCTTTCCGCAGATGGCTCCTTTCGGTGCGGGGCTCATGCAGTACCGCCACGACGTGACGCCCGAGTTGAACCTGGAGGGCTGTCGTGCGTATAACCGCTGGCTCGCTGATTTCTGCAACACGAATCCGAAGCGAATGGCGGGGGTAGCGCTCATTAACGTCGACAATATCGACGTGACGGTTCAAGAAATTCGTGACGCTCATGCGGCGGGGATCTGGGGCGGCGTTCTGCTGCCCTCGAGCACGGGGTCTTTTCCGTTCTATCACCACCCGCGCTACGAGCCGATTTGGGCCGTATGCGAAGAACTTGATTTGCCGATCCAATCGCATTCGGGGTGGTCGCCGGACTACGGTGACGTCGAAGCGGCGACGGCGATGTTTATCAGTGAAGTCGATATGTGGGCGCAGCGCCCGTTTACGGCCATGATGTGGGCGGGCGCATTCGAGCGGCATCCGGGACTCAAGTACATGCTGACAGAGGTGGGCTGTGGCTGGATTCTCGAAAAGCTTCGCGTGCTCGAATTCAAAGCCGCGAACCCGATCTTTAAGCACTTCACAAAGGGCCTGACCCTAAGCCCGACGGAGTACTTCGAACGCAACTGTTGGATCGGCGCATCCTTCCTGCCCGCGCACGAAGGAAAGCTTCGCCACGAAATCGGCGTCGATAAACTGATGTGGGGCTCGGATTATCCGCATCTCGAAGGCACTTGGCCTAACACTATGAAGGCATTGAACGAAACCTTCGGAGACTACCCGGAGCAAGAGATTCGGGATATTTTGGGCCTGAATGCGGCTGGGGCCTACGGATTCGATGTGAACGAGCTGACGCCGATCGCAAGCGAGATCGGCCCGTCGATCGCGGAAATTCGCGGAGAGGCCTGAACCTTTCGCGAGCTAAGGCATCGACGATCCTTCGCGCCGTAAGGCGTGTCGAACGTTTTTTTCAGCAATTCTCTCTATTCGCTCGCGGCACCACGGAGACCACCTGTTATGAGTCAAGACCGCTTCCTCGTTATTTCCTCTGACGGTCATGCTGGGCCACGTCCCGAGGTGTACCGCGAGTACCTTGACCCGAAATTTCGCGAGTTATTCGATCTGCAGAATCAGGCGCGAATGGCTGCCTTGGAACTCGCGGGGGAGCGCCTTGAGATGCGACAGGAGAGTCAGCTATGGGCGTCAGATAAAGCGCACGGACTGGCGGGGGCCTGGGATCATGAGCGGCGTAATGCGGTACTCGATGCGGATGGCGTGGCTGCGGAAGTTCTTTTTGTGGATGGCCTAACGGAAGCGAATTCCCCGCCTTTTGGGGGTGACTTGGGACTGATGCCGACGGGTGTCGTTCCCGAACATCAATGGGCGGGATGTCGCGCGCATAATCGATGGATGTCGGAATTCGTTGCCCAGGAACCGCTTCGCCGTTACGGCCTCGCCCTCGTTACGCCTTTTTGGGGTGTCGATGTTGCGGTGGCGGAGATCGAGTGGGCGAAGAATAACGGCCTACGCGGAATCATGATTCCGCACATGTTTACGGGCCAGGATCCCTACCACCATCCGAAATACGACCCGATCTGGAGAGCCTGCGAAGAGCGCGAGATGGTCATCCATTTTCATTCGGGTGCGGCACCCATGCACGAATACTACGGGCTCGATATTTTCCGCATGCAAAACGCGGAAGAGTCGAGCGAGCCGGCGCCTGAACTCCCTGGCGCGCTTGGCATCTACGTGACGGAAGTCGCTTGGTGGCTTACTCGTCCCCTCGTCTACATGATCTGGGGCGGCATCTTCGAGCGCTTCCCCGGACTCAAGACGGCCGTGACTGAAGGCTCGACGATCTGGGTGCCGGAACTGCTGCATCTCATGGATCAGCGATACGGGGATCATCACTTCTCTGCGAAGCTAGGCACGGCCTACAAGAAGCATCTCTCCATGAAGCCCTCCGAATATTTCCGACGTAACATCAAGGTCGGGAGCTCTGCTATGTCGCGCCGAGAGGCCGAGCTTCGACACGAGATTGGGCTCGGCACGATCATGTGGGGCAGCGACTATCCGCACCCCGAAGGCACGTGGCCCGAGACACAAAAGATGATGGTGGAAGTGTTGAGCGGACTTCCCGAGAACGAGATCGAAGCGATTCTGGGAGGCAACGCGGCGGAGTTTTACGGCTTCGATGTCGAAGCACTGACGCCACTTGCTGATCGCATCGGGCCTGAGCGTGCTTTGTTCCGCACGGAGGGCCCTGCATAGCGCACGCGCAGTCAATGCATCCCCCTGACGGCCGACGCCTCGGTTCGTCTAGACTCGCTCCCGCATGAGCGAATTCGACCAACGATTGCAGGCGGTTCTCGCCGAGGTGATTCCGGGCTTTGTAAGGCTCGTGTCGGTTCGGCGATTGAGCGGCGGCGCCAGTCAAGAGACCTATCGCATCGAACTCGAGGCGAAAGGCGAATTCCTTACGCTCGCGATGCGCCGCGCCGCCGGAGGCGTCCCGCCGAGATCCGATGCCGGGGGGCCAGGCCTCGAAGCCGAAGCGCTCTTGATGCGTGTCGCGCGGGAAGCCGGTGTCCCGGAGCCAGAGGTCTACCATGTCCTGCGCGAGGGCGACGGGCTCGGTCCAGGCTTCGTCATGGCGTGGCTGGAAGGCGAAGCGCTTGGCTCGAAGATTCTTCGTGCGCCTGAACTAGACGGCGTGCGTCCGCGACTCGCGAAGGAATGCGGGCAGATTCTTGCGCGGATCCACGGAATCGATCCGACTCTGACTGGCTTGGCTGAACACCTTAATGTGGTTTCGACAGAGGATTTTGTTCGCCGTCTCTGGGATGAATATCGGCGCTACGACGCGCCTCAGCCCATGATCGACTACACCGCGCGATGGCTCCTTGATCATTTACCACAGGACAAGCCGTATTCTGGCCCGCGCCTCGTCCATAACGACTTTCGTAATGGCAACCTCATGGTGACACCAAAAGGCGTTACGGCCGTCCTCGATTGGGAACTCGCGCATCTAGGTGATCCCATTCGTGATCTTGGCTGGATCTGTACAAACTCTTGGCGCTTCGGCGTTCGGGAAATGCCCGTCGGGGGCTTCGGCACGCTGGACGAATTACTCGAAGGCTATGAAGAGATCTCAGGCATTCGTGTTTCCAAGGAGCACGTTCATTTCTGGGAAGTCTTTGGTTCCTTCTGGTGGGCGGTAGGATGCTTGCGGATGGCGGATGCCTATCGGAATGGCCCAGATCAAACAGTTGAGCGTCCCGGGATCGCGCGTCGATCCTCTGAGTGTCAGGTCGATTGTGCAAATTTGATTATCCCTGGCCCCGTTGAATTAGTTGCAGCGAGCGCACCAGCGAGTTCGATTGATATGCCACGAACGGATGAGTTGGTCGCGAGCGTTCGTGACTTCCTGCGAGGAGACGCGCGGAAGGCACTCGAAGGTCGCAGTAGCTTTATGGCGCTCGTCGCCTCGAATTCCCTAGATATCGTGCTTCGCGAACTCAGCCTCGGTCCGGCGCATCTCGCCGCCGAGCACGCGCGGCTCCGCGACCTATTCGATTCAGAGGAAGCCTTGGAGGTGATGCGCCGCCGCCTCGCTCACGGTTTGCAGGACGGCTCCATCGCTCTCGACCTCGAGGGGCTCGCTGATCACCTTCGGCTCACTGTCGTGAATCAACTCGCGATTGATCAACCACGTTATTCGGGCCTATCCGCCGCGCTTGCGGTTTCGTAGGCCTTGCAGGGCCACCCGAGAAAAGGATTCACATGAATTTCGACTTGCCCGAAGGTCTTCAGGAATATCTAGATGAACTCGACCAATTCATAGAGAACGAAATCCTGCCGCTGCAGATGGAGAACGACAACAATCGATTCTTCGATCATCGTCGCGAGGATGCGCGCACCAATTGGGAAGAGGGCGGCCGTCCTTCGGAAGACTGGGAAGCGCTCCTAGCAGAGGCGAAGCGACGAGCGGATGCTGCTGGGCACTACCGCTACGCGTTCCCCAAGGAGTATGGGGGGCGTGACGGGACCAACTTGGGGATGGCGGTGATTCGAGAGCATCTTGCCGTCAAGGGACTCGGCCTGCATAACGACTTGCAGAACGAGCATTCTGTTGTCGGCAACAACGTCGGCCTACTTCTTCTTCTGCACTACGGCAGTGACGCGCAGAAAGAAGAATGGCTCGAGTCCGTGGCGAGCGGACGTCGGGGCTGGACCGTGGCGATCACGGAATCCGCACACGGATCCGATGCGACCCATATGGAAACGGTCGGCATTCGAGACGGAGATGACTGGATCTTGAACGGGGAGAAGTCCTGGAATACTGGGATTCATAACGCGAAACACTCCCTCGTTATGGCGAGGACAAGCGGTAAGGCCGGCGACGGTCACGGAATCACCGCCTTCCTGACTCCAACGAATTCGCCGGGATTCAAGGTCGAGGAACTTCTCTGGACCTTCAATATGCCAACGGATCATGGGCGCTTCACTATGAAGGACGTCCGCGTACCGCATAGTTCGATCTTTGGTGGGGAAGGCGAGGGCCTCGGTGTTGTTCAACATTTCTTCAATGAGAATCGGATTAGGCAGGCGGCTTCTTCGTTAGGCGCAGCGCAGTTCTGTGTCAACGAATCGATCGCATACGCTATGGAGCGGTCGCCCTTCGGCAAGCCGCTCTCGACGAACCAGGGGATTCAATTTCCCCTCGTAGAACTGCAGACACAATGCGAAATGCTGCGCGCCTTAATTCATAAGACGGCGTGGCAGATGGATAAAGACGGCGCATTCTCCGTGTCCGACAAGGTGTCCATGTGCAACTTCTGGTCGAATCGGCTCTGCTGCGAAGCGGCGGATCAGGCCATGCAGGTCCACGGCGGCTTGGGCTACTCGCGGCATAAGCCCTTCGAACATATCTACAGGCATCATCGACGCTATCGGATAACAGAGGGCGCGGAAGAAATTCAGAAGCGTCGCATCGCTGGGTATCTCTTTGGCTTCATGAAGCAGCGCGCGCCCAAGGGCGTGAAAGAGAGCTAGCGAATCG
>DGPZ01000171.1:18943-46997 GCA_002390675.1 Deltaproteobacteria bacterium UBA4427 | reverse complement strand
GTGGCGATCGATCAAGCTAACTGTCTGTCCGGCGATCCAACTATGGCGCCATCGTGTCCCCTGCGTCGAAGCCGTAGGGGCGATAGATGCCGACAATGAAGTTCTCGTGCATGCCGTAACCGACGTCGCCGTTGCTCGCGTCGAAGCGGCAGAGCGTTTCGTTCAGACCGAAGGTTTTGGCACGAATCTTTGGCGAGCTGATGTCGTAGGTCAGGCCCTCGATCTTAAGCGGACCCTGGTAGACGCCATGCCCCCAGCCATCGGTGTTGATGTAGCCCGAGCCCATTCCCAAGTTGACCGTACGAAGGGCGGTATTTTCGACAGTGAGATCGCTATTCGCGAAGCCGATCGTGGCGCTTGCGATCTCCCGGGTGCCCGAGTGGTACCGCATCTGATGGGTGGGGGAACCGAGGAGTTCGTTGTCCTTGTCTACGCCGTAGTTGTGGACCTTAATGCCTTCTTCCATCACGCGATTGCCGTCGGGGCCTTCTTCGATGAAACACTTAATCATGTAGTCGTCGAATTGCATCGGCATCCAGTTATGGAAAAAACCGTGCATGCGCTCTTCTGTGACACGGATGCCAGGCGCTTCGGCTTCGCCAACTGCGCGAACGCCCCAGGAGCGGTCTCGGGCGCCCTTCCACTTGTCGGGGCGGACGTCGTAGGATTTGCCCGCGACCTCGACCGTGCCGGAGTAGGTGCCGGTCTGTGCGAAGCGCGCGTTCTCCATCGTCGTTCGGTTGAAGCTCTTTTTGATCGACTTAGGCTCTTCGAGCGGCGGCTGTGAACCGTTCCAAGTGACATCGAAGCCGATGCCCCATTCATTCTCGTCGCAGGTGATGCGGAGTTTCTTCAGGCCTTCGATTACTTCGAACTTGAAGGGACCAACCGAGGTATCCATGCGATCGCTGCCGAGTTCGCGGGAAGCGCGGACGGTGTGCTGTGTGTCGCCGTGCGAGATACATACGAATGCGTCAGTGACGCCGAGGTTGGGATACTGGCCTAGCCCGAAGACCATAAAGAGGTCGTCACTTGAGTTGTGCAGATTGAAGTAGTAGCGATCGAAGAAGTTGCGATCGCTCGTGAAGACGTGGTCGAAAGTGTCGGTTGTCTGGTGGGCGAGGTAGTCGTCCATGGGGCCTAGGGGCATGTCGAAGGTCCTTTTGTCAAATTGGTTTGGGTGCGGGGATTGTCCGCGCCGGGTGACTGGTGGGCTCAGGCGATCTCGGCAGTTGATCTGAATGGTTGATCTGCGCGGGAAACTATAAGCCACGCGCGCGAGGGTGGGAGGGGCATTCTGCGGTGCGAATTGGGCGTGAACCCTTAGAGTTTGCCGAAGGCGAGGGCGGCGTGTCGTTCCGAAAATCGCCAGCCCTCGTCGGTTCGTACGAAATGGTCGCGGTATTCCCCGACCGCGGTTGGAGCGGTCTGCATGACTTCGCCCGCTTCCCGCTCGGGGCCTTCGAAGTCGTGGCGATAGAGCGTGAGGTAGACGAGGCCGCTCGCATTATTCTCGTCGAGTACATCGATCTGCAGGTTGGTACATACGTGTCGACTTCGGCGACCAGCCATCTCTTGTCGCCCGCGCATCATCTGGCGAATCTTTTCCTGGCCCTCGAACCTGATGGGGCCCACGGCCCAGACGGCGTCCTGCGCGAATAGCTCGGCCATGCGCTCCGCTTCCCCGAAGTCGGCGTAGTGCGTGTAGAGAGAGACGAGTCGTTCGCATTCACGCTCGATCATGAGCCGGTCGAGATTAGTCATGGTAATGAGGCTCCAACGTTCGGTGGATTCAGACCGACAGAGACTAGTGGTCGCTGGGCATAGTGAAGTTGAAGAAGGGAAAGACCGGAAGGAAACCCTGGTCGTTCCAGTTTAGGATTCCGATCTGGAGCCCCTTCATTCCATGGGTGCGGTTGAGGATTCCGATCTGGAGGCCATAACCATTGTCGTTGCTATTCGCGACGCCGAGTTGCAGACCGTTCATTTCTTCGAAAACCTGATTGCCGAGGCCTAACTGGATCCCGCTCATTTTGTACGCGTCACTAAAGAGGCCGAGGTCGAGGCCGTAGATCTTTTTTTGAGTGCCGTAGAGGAGTGATAGGCGTAGGCCGTAGACGGGCGTCGTTTTGTCGAATATCTGTTGTCCGCCCGGAGTGAAGGCGATCTGGATTGGAGTCATGGGAGCGTGGAACCAGCCTTCCGAGGAGGCCTTGGCCGGTTCGGCGCCCAGACCAAGCTGTATTACGGCAGCGAATACAGCAACCGCCACCACGCCTCGGCGGGCCGCTGCCTTCGAGTGTAAATTACTGGCTACCAGATTTCGTTTCTGCACGTCCCGTCCCCTCGTCTTGCTTCGCTTGTGCGTCGGTCTGCCCTTGGCGCTGGGCCCGTTCCGGACTGGCGGGAAATCTAGGCAACTTGAGCCCGTTGGGTAAGGCCGGGTGCGTCGCTGGGGCGCTGCGCGCGCTAGTGTTCACGGCCTCGGAATCGCGATGGCGTGCCTCGCTGGATCGGGCCCGATGTGATGCCCCGCAAATAATGACCACCTAAGGAAGGACTTTGACCGCCATGAGCGAGACCCAAGAAGATGCACGAATGCTGACCGAACTCGATGAGCACGGCGTCTTGCTAGTGACGATGAATCGCCCGAAGAAGAAGAATGCCTTCGACGAAGAGCAGTGGGATTCCTTTGCGAGCACGCTCGCGGCGGCCGAGAAGAATCCGCAAGTTGCTGTGGTCGTCTTGACCGGGGCGGGCGGAAATTTCTCTTCGGGTGCAGATCTCGGCGCGTTCCGTGGTGGCGACCGTCCTCCTCGTGAAGATGGCTTCGCCTCTGGATTCTTCGCAGCGGAAGCAAAGATTCTTTCGTTCTCGAAGCCCTTGATTGCGGCAGTGACCGGAGTCGCAGTGGGCGGCGGTTGCACGATCGCGATCGCATCGGACATCGTTTACGTAGGTGAGGGACTTCGCGCACGGCTTCCCTTCGCGAACCTTGGACTCGTTCCCGAGATCGCGTCGAGCCATACGCTGCAAGCGACGATCGGCCGCCAGCGAGCCAACGAACTCATGTTCTCAGCCGAATGGATAGACGCCGCGCGGGCGCTCGAGGTCGGCATGGCTGCTCGGGTTCTGCCCGACGCCGAGCTCTTGGATGCAGCGCTCGAAAAAGCGCGTGAGATCGCTGAGTGGCCGATCTCCGGTCTCGTCGCGATTAAGCGCACCATGAACCAAGCACATCAGGCCGCGATCGCAGCAGCGCTCGAGGTCGAGCACGACGAGATGTCGAAGGCACAGGGGTCGCCTGAGAACATAGAAGCCATCAAGGCCTTCATCGAAAAGCGAAAGCCGGACTTCCGCCAGTTTCGTAAGTAGCGCGCGATCGAGGTGTGTATGCTCTCTTTATGAGCAATTCCTCGGATCCGGCTTTCACTGGCGGCGCCCTTGTGCCGGGCGGCGCCTTGGCGGACCTCCGCGTCGTCGAGTTTGCCCAGGCTCTAGCGGTTCCGTATTGCGGAAAGCTACTCGCCGATATGGGCGCAGACGTCGTGAAGATCGAACCTCCGCGGGGCGACACCTATCGTCTGCAACGACGTACGCATGTGAAGCACGAGGGGCGCGACTTTGCGATTTGCAATCGCGGCAAGAGGAGTGTCTGTCTCGACCTGACCCAGCCCACAAGCGCAGATGTCGTTGACAAGTTAGTTGCTGAAGCAGACGTTGTTCTCGTCTCCATGAAGGGAGCAGATGTCCCGCGCTACGGACTCGACTACGAACGTCTGCGAAAGTTACGGCCTAATCTCGTGTATCTGCAGAACACGCCTTATGGGTCGGAAGGTCCGCTCGCCATGCAGGGAGGCTACGACGTCTTGGCGATGGGCCTCTCCGGCATGTCGGCAGTCTTGGCGTCACCCGAAGACGACGGAGCAACTCCTCGGTTCGTGCGCCCGGCACTCGCAGACGTCGTCACGGGGATGCTTTCAGCGCTCGCAGTCGTGACGGCCATTAGGCATAGAGATCAGACCGGTGAGGGGCAGCGTGTCGAGACCTCGCTCTTCCATACATCCCTGGGCCTCATCTCGAACATGTTCTATCGCTACGAGGAGATCGAGGGCGAACATATGGATGCCTTCTCGGATGTCTTGGCGAACCTTCGGGAGGAGGGCGCAGGGTTTGATCAGCAGCAAAGCGCCTTTCGCGATCATTTCGGTGGCTGGCCGGCGGGCAATATTTACTTTCGACACTACCGGACGCGGAACGGCTTTCTTTCGGTTGGCTGTCTTTCGCCGAGACTCAATGAACGCTTCCGCGAAGCGACGGGGCTCGTTGACCCGAGAGGGATCCGTGGCTTCGATGAGGCGAGTGCCGAGGGAGTTAAGGCGCTCGATCTCCTGACGGCTGAATCCGAGGCGATCTTTGCGGAACGGACGACAGAGGAATGGCTCGCGCATTTGGAGAAGCACAGCGTTCCTTCTGCGCGATTAAATTTTCCACATGAGATTTTCAATGACCCACAGGCGCTCGCAAACGGCTACATCGAATCCATAGAGCACCCGACCCTCGGCACCTATCAAACCGTAACGTCGCCGATCAAAATGGATGGGACTCCGCTCTCGGCTCGTGGGCCGTCGCCTGCGCTTGGAGCGCATACGGACGACGTGCTAGGCGAGGTCGGTTTTTCAGGTACTGAACTTCGTGCGCTTCGCGAGGCGAAAGTTGTAGGTCGGTACGACGAATGACCGGGTCGCTTCGGAGGCTCGGAGGGAATCGCTGGAAAAGCATTTACTGATTTTGGCGTCGCTGCAGGACAGCCGGACAAGAAGTTTGATTCAAAAAGAGGAGTTCCACAACATGGTTTATACCCCGGACGCACGTCCCTATTATGATGCAGACAGCCATATTATGGAGCTTCCGAATTTCCTTCAGGTCTACGCGGATCCCGATATCCGTGATGAAATGCCGCTCGTTGACTACGCCGCTTCGATCGTGACGCAGGATGAACTCGACGTGATCGTCGCCCAGGGTAACCGTCATAGCGATGAGCATGTGGCTGAGATGGTCGCGCTAGGTGACCAATTGATTGCGAAATCCAAGGAAATTCAAGCGCTAGGCGCTTTCGATTCTGCGGATAGAACCCAGGCGCTTGACATGCTCGGGTTTAAGAAGCAGATCGTCTTTGCCACGCATAGCGTCGTGCTGCCGTTTCATCCGAGCTCGAAAAAACCCTCGCGTCTAAAGTACGGCGCGGCTCGAGCGCACAACCGACACATGGCTGAGTTCTGCTCAAGCGATGACCGATTGATGGGCGTTGGCGTTTGCGCGCTCGATGACCCAGAGGCCGCGATCAAGGAGCTCGACCTTGCACTCACGTCGGGTCTAGAGGCGATCTGGGTGCCCCATAGGGCACCGATCGAAATTTCGCCTGGGCACGTCGACCTTGAACCATTTTGGGATCGGCTTGCGGAAGCGGGCGTTCCTTTTGTGTTGCACGTGGGCGGCTCGCCTCTCCATTCACTGAAGGCCTGGAGCAACAACGGTAGGGACAAGGTGAAGGACTTCTTCGGTGGCGGAGAGAATGTGCGCACGAAGGATGCGGCGCTGATGCATCAGACGCCAGAAGCCTTCATCAGCATGATGATGATGGATGGGGTCTTCGATCGACATCCGAAGCTTAAGGGTGCCGCAGTTGAACTCGGTGCGGGCTGGGTTCCGGAGTTACTACGCCGCCTCGATTGGGTGTCGGGCATTTACGGTCGCGTCGATAAGACGGTTCGGTTTGACCGGACTCCCTCGGAGCAGCTGACACAGCAGATGGGCTTCACGCCGTTTCCGCATGAAGACGTTGCACATCTGATCAACGATTCGAATCCTGAGCTCTATTTGTTTTCGAGCGACTATCCGCACGTAGAGGGCGGTCGGGATCCGATCGGAAAATTCGAGCGCTCCGTCGAATCAGCATCCGCACTAGACCAGACTAAATTCTTCAGCGAAAACTTTCTTCGCGTCTGGCCCGAGGCACGCGTCTGATCGAGCCGAGCTGCGGGGCGCTGCTGGCGTCCCATCGCGTAGATCGTCGGAGGGTGTTATTTCTCTCCGCTTGTGAAGATCGCTGAATTCGATGTGCGTGCATCAAGGTCGATACCCCGCTTGGCGAGCACGCGCTTGCGAAGCGGGTAGTAGGCCGCGGAGGTCAGGAAGGTTCCGAAGAGCGCTGCTCCTACGCCCGCGGACAGGTCGAGAGAGAGCAGTGCGACACCGATCAGACTGCTGATTTCGGCGAAGATGAAGAGCGCCCAGATGACGGGCATGCTCGGCCGCAGGAATGATGCGGCATATCGCTCCGGATATTTGGACGGGATCCGCGTCACCGCCCAGAAGACGAAGAATCCGGGAAGCGTGGCGGAGATCGTGGTCGCGCGTGCGATCGCGCTGATGTCCAGCCCTGCGACTAAAGGGATGAGTCCGATCGCGGCCATCGCGGTTAATAGCAAGTAGGGCGCACCGAAGCGGTTGAGGCGTCCGACCCATTCAGGAAGTAAGCCGTCCCAGCTCGCGACCATAAAGTTGCGCGGGAGCTGAATGAACTGAGCATTTAGGGTCGTGCCGATTGCTATGCCTGCACCGCCAATCAGGAAATAGGTGAGGGCCCAACCTGGCAAGAACGCGCGTCCCGCCACGGTGAGGGGTTGGTCGATCATTTTGGTCCAGGGGCTGACGCCCACGCTCGCGAGGGCGATGAATCCGTAGAAGAAGGCGACGATTAGCGTGGCCGTAACCATTACTCGCGGAATCGTGCGCGCAGCGTCCTTTGTCTCGCCCCCGAGCCCAACGACTAGATGCGCTCCTCCGGTCGCGAACTTCAAGAGAAATACGGCGGAGAGAAAGCCGAAGGCGCCCTTTGGAAACCAAGGCGTAAGAAGGGTGCGATTGATCTGCGGAAGTGCGAAGCCCGCATAGAGAGCGAGAGCGGAGAGCAGGATCAGGACGAGGCCCATTTGAACTCCGGCCGCGATCCGGAGGCCAAAGAGATTTGCGACGAAGAGCGCAGCTATGACAACGACACCCCAGCCATTGACTGAGAGCGCAGGAAAGATGGGGTTCAGGTAGAGGCCGAAGGAACTCCCGTACAGGCTCAGGCTAATGCTGGCCAAGAGGATGCCCATGAGGACGATCGAACCCATCCAACCGCCACCGAGACGAGAACACCAAACATAGTAGGCACCGGTAGTTGGGAGCGAAGCACCTGCGATCATAATCGGAACCGACACAATCAAGGAGAGAGTTGCGGCAACGAGATAGGCGAGTACGACGGAGGGGCCTGTCATGCCGATCGCCACGCCTGTTAGTGCAACGACGCCGGCGCCAATGATCTGGCCGATCGCAATAAATAGAAGATCTCGAAAGGTCAGGACCCTTACGAGTTCTGTAACAGAATTCGCCATAGTCTCCTTAGCTGCGACTCCGTAAACTGGCGAGGTGCCGCTCGGCAATGTTAGGGATTCGTGGCACCCCGGAGAAGTAATCGTTTCAGAAAAGAATAAGCGAGTGAAGGCGGGGCTGTCCGTCGAGGCATGCGACCGTCTAACCATCTTGCTTTGGCGGCGCACCGTTCGGACGGGAATGATTGAGCACTACAAAGCTGATGGCGATCGCGCAGAGCGGTAGGTCGACCTCGATGGCGACGGCGCGGTGAATATCGGCGGAACGATCGTGTCTCCGGCGATTTTGGGTTTCGCTTCGGACTTCGGTTGCTTCGACACCGCGAACCAGGGCGACGAGCGACGACAGTCAAGACGGCGACGCATCTTCTAAGAGTGCGCCGCCTTTTTCGGTTGGACCCCATAATTCCTGCGCATGTTGCGAGACATGTACCCGTAAAGGCTCAAGGATCTGCTTAAGCGGCCGAATAGGACAGAGAGCGCACTCTCGCGCTCCCAGCCGCTCTTGGCGGTTCTCTAGGAGATGATTCGATGGCTCTGCGCCCCTTTGCTTTCAGTGTTCGACTTCGCGATAAGGGCCGAACCCTGCGCGTTCGAAACGATCCAAAGAATCCGCGCGCTTATCTCCTGGAAGACGAACGACCCGGCGAAGCAACGCGCGTTCGCAATCACCGGGACGCACCCGCCGCGGTTAAAGACGCCGCTTCGACCTGGCGCAAGCGCCTCAACTAACGTTTTGCGCGCGGGACAGCACGCTAGTCGTGCATGACTCCCGCGATCGAGCGCTCTCTAGAGCCACATGTTCGAACCGCGAGCTACCGCATTTTTTTCTGCGTGCCGCCGCCATCGACATGACCTCCGTCTTTGCGGCCGACTAGCCTTACTCGAAACCGGGAATCAGCATGATCGGCCCCGTCGAGGCCTGCTTGCGATGCTTCGCGAGCTCTTGGTATTCCGGGGAATTGAACCAAGCGAGTGCGTCTTCTCGGGTTGGGAACGAGATCAGCACGGTCCGCGTGAAATCCCATTCGCCTTCGAGGAGTTCCGGTGATTCGCTGAGACCGAGGAGGGTGCCCTTGTACTTGGCGAAAATCTCCATGAAGCCGGATTCGTAGCTTCCGTAGGTTTCGCGGTCGCTGATCGTGAGTTGGGCGTTGAGGTAGATGGGCATGAAAGTCCTCTTGTATTCGTCGGGAATAGGCCGGTGTGCTTGAGAAGGGAGTGACGCGTGGAGCTGGGTTGAGGCACGGAAGCTGATCCGTCGATTAATCCGCCCGCGGCCCGACTCTTCTGCATCCCGACCATACATGAGTCGGTATGCTTTCTTCGCGCTGGCGCGTGTCGTTGCTCGCGCCCATCAACAAGGGAATCGAGGGATATGAACGAGACCGAGCAAGAGCTGATGAGTGGGAAAGTCTGGGACGACTTTTGTGATCGATTGAAAGAGGTCGGGCGTCATATCACGCGACCGGAAATCCCGGCGGATCCATTCACGCGTGCAGAGGGCTATCGCTATCTAACGCGGGTCCTCAGGTCGTCCTTCGACATCTTCTCGGAGCATGCCGACGCTGAGTTTCCCGTGATCTATCGACCTTGTGATGAAATGGTGAAATACGGCGGCGACGATCCGGACAAGTACCTGCAGAAATGTGCCGTTTCCGGCGCGCATGACTACTTGATTCGTGGACGCCGTGGGACTGTGCAGTCCGTCAGCTTCCTGACTCAGGGGAGCAGCTTCGGCGACGGCGGGACGATGCTGCCAACTGGGTTCCTTGATACAGATTCTCTGTTAGTCGAAGCGGACGGTTCTTTTGAGATTACAGTGAGTGCGAAGAAATGCGCCGGGAATTGGTTGCCCATGGAGCCTGGGAGCCAGGCGCTATTGATCAGGCAGACCTTTGGCGATCGATCGAAGGAGGTGATCGCGGAACTCGAGATTGAATGTCTGAGTGATCGCGCGACGCCGGCACCGCTTGATCCCGAGAAGTTTGTTCGTGGGCTTGAAGCCGCGACAGGCTTTCTTGATGGCACCGTCAATCTCTTCTGCGATTGGGCGGAGCGCTATCAGGCGCATCCAAACGCGTTGCCACAAGAGGATCCTGAAACGTGTCGCGCGGTCGGAGGCGATCCTGCGATCGCATACTTCAATTCCTATTGGGCTCTTGAGGAAGACGAAGCGCTCGTCGTGGAGTTGTCCCATGTTCCCGAATGTCGTGCGTGGAGCCTCCAAGTTTGCAACTACTGGATGGAGTCCCTCGACTATCGCTACCACCGCACTAACGTGAACAAAGACACGGCCTTCATTGAGAAAGACGGAAGCGTGCGCATAGTGATCTCCGCCCTAGACCCGGGCCTGCCCAATTGGATCACGACGGCAGGGCATACGACGGGCACGATTCTATTCCGGCTCACGGGCGCAGATGAAGTCGTCGAGCCGACCACGCGGGTCGTGAAGAGAAACGAGCTGCGTTAGGTCGCGGCAGCCTAGGAAATCGCTCTTCGCGTGATGGATGCGCTTGATGACGTCTGCGGGAATAGTTGTGGGAAGAGTTGCAAGAGAACGCGAGAGGATCTCCTGCAGCAAGCCGCTCGGACGAGTACGCGGGCCGTAGGGCCGCTTGGATGTGTCTTCAGCGGTTATTGAGGCCTCAGATGCGATGGGCGTTCGGGGTGTCCTACTCTCGCTCTCCGAGTCCGATTCTTTGCAGGACTCGCAGCACCATCTGGGCCCAAATAGATAGGACGTCGAACGTGGAATCAGGAAGTCGAACCGAAGCGGGAGGGGAAGGGGAGAGCGCTATCCAGCTCGCGTCCCTCGAAGCCTGGTTCACCAATGTCGGCTCGCGTGTCATCGCCTGCTCCGGTGGAATAGATAGCCTTCTTCTCGCGACCCTCGCGCATCGATTTGATCCGGCTCGCACCCGAATCGCTCACGCGAAGAGTCCTGCTGTTCCCCTTGAAGCAACCGCGCGAGTGGAAGCATGGGGCTCCTCCGAGGGTTGGGCTCTAGAGATCGTGGAGTCCGGCGAATTCGGGAGCGAGGACTATCTCAGCAATCCCGTCAATCGATGTTATTTCTGCAAAACGAATCTTTACCAGGCGATCGATCAGATTGCTGAGTCGATGGACGGTGGCGCCACTTTAATGAGTGGGGCGAACACGGATGACCTCCGCGAGTATCGGCCAGGCCTAATTGCTGCGGACGAGCGCGATGTGCGTCACCCCTATGTGGAGGTCGGAATCGCGAAAGAAACGATCCGCCAAGTCGCACGTTCGCTCGGACTCTCTTTTGCCGAACTTCCCGCGTCGCCTTGCCTAGCAAGCCGCCTCTATACCGGCACGCGCGTGACTCCTGAACGTCTTCGTGCAGTCGAAGTCGCTGAAGCATTCGTGAAAGAACGGACTGGATTGAAGGTCGTTCGGTGTCGCGTCCGCGAGGACGAAATGGTGATCGAGGTCGGGGCGGGCGATCGCGACTTGATTACCGAAGGACTGATGGCGGGAGTGCACGAAGCGGCGCGAATGCAGATGGCGGAGTTAATTGGCGTGGCGTTGGACGCGGAGCCTTATCGGCCTGGCCGGGCCTTCGTTCAGGGCGAGGCGAGGGACTAGCGGGAGCGGCAGAATCTGCGTTCACACGGATTGGGTCTGTCGTCCAAAATCCTGGTTTGGTGTTAACTGAGGTGGTGGGGACGGGGCGGGGCGATTAATTGGTGCCATTCGACCCACTTTGACCGCGGTGGCGCTAGGATGTCGCCCGTCGCCTGAAGTGTGACCGACGCGCGCTCGAAAGCGCCTTTGTTGAGGCTCTGCAGCCGCGTGCGCCTTCGAGGATCGTCCACAGGCAATGAGTATCGTCGGTCCCGAATGCTTGCGCTCAAAGCTCTGGTCGAAGCTTCAGGCCGTCCCCCGTGACGTTCTGGTGCTGATCGTTTGCGCCGTCTCGTTCGTCGCGTTCGCCGTGATCTGCTCGTTCGTTACCGGCGCCCCCTTCGTTCTTCCGCAGGGTGAAAGTCCAGTTCTCGGAGCCGAGGCGACGGCGCCGATTGTCATCACTGTCGGCGTCTATCTCGTCGCGGGATTGATCGCGCGATTGCGGTCGGGGCCGAATTGTGGCGCTGAGAGGGGCGGACTTAGCCGAATGACCGTCGACCTGTTTTTGCTCTGCGCCTTGGCGGTTGTGCTCTACATCCATTTTCATTTAAAGATGTGGGTCCCGCTTCTGAATGACCGGAGCTTCGATACGACCTTCTTCGCGATCGACGAGCAGTTTCGATTCGTGATCGACGGGATGCGTAGCGTGCGGGCGGCCTTCGCGAAGATTCTGCCGGGGGTAGATTCCTGGTACGACATCTCTTTTTTCTCGCTTTTCTTCCTCTCGTTTTGGTGTCATACCGCGGGAACGCGTCGCTTTCTCTTTCATAACATGGTGGCGGTCACGCTCGTCGAGTTGGTCGGGCCGCTCATTTATCTGGTCGCACCCGCGATTGGGCCTTTTGTATTTGAAACCGGCGACAACGCGCATGCGACGGTCGTCCAAGGTCAGATGCACTCGCAATTCACGGCGATGCAGGCGGGTGGAGTACCCTGGTTCGAGGCCAATGGTGCGGCCTACTTCACTGCCCCTCTCGCGGCGATGCCCTCGCTTCATGTCGCCGCAGCATTCGTGCTCGCCTACTACGCGGTTCGTGCGCGGCTCCTGATCGCGCCCTATGCGGTCCTCTGTGTCTGCTTCATCGCGGTTGAGGCAGTCGTGACCCGGTGGCATTACCTAGTCGATATTCCGGTCGGAATAGGGCTTGCCGCCTGCGCGATCGTCGTCACGAATCGCCTGTGTCGGTTCCGCTTACCGCAGGAAGAGTGGACTTCAACCGGTGCACTCGACGGTGTCCGAGGTTTTATCCTCAGCACGGCGAACCGTCGCGGCGCATGATGTCCGAGGCCGAATCAAGTCACGAGGAATCCCCCTCGACTTGTTCGGAGCGGAGCGCAGACGCGCCCCTCGTTTGGGCAATTCTCTGTGGTCGCGCAGGGGACAATGGACAGATCCTCGCGCTCGCCTGCGCGCTTGGCTGGAATGTTGAAGTCAAGCGGCTCGCCTACCACCGCAATGGTCGGCTCTTGGACGTTTGGCGCGGCACGACGCTCGCCGGGATTGACCAGAAGAAGTCGAGCCCGCTAGGTGCCCCATGGCCCGACGTTATTATCTCCGCCTCGATGCAGAACGAACCGGTCTGTCGATGGATTATCAAGGAGTCCGGCGGTCGTACGAAGTACGTTCATTTAGGGAAACCCTGGGCAAAGATGGCGAGCTTCGATCTCGTGATTACGGTTCCTGAGTACAAATGGATTGCCGATCGTCCGAATATCCTCCGCAACATCTGCAGCNNCGCACTTGCCGAAGCCACACGTGAGCCTTCTCGTCGGCGGCTATGCGGGTCCCTACGCCTTTGATCGTGTGGATGCCGAGCGCCTAGGGCGCGAAGCAAGTGAACTTGTGCGGGGGCAGGGTGGGGCGCTGTTAGTGACGACGAGCGCGCGGACTTCCCGCGCCGTGGTCGAGACGCTCGTCGCCTCGCTCGATGTTCCGTTCACGCTTCACGAATGGAATTCCGAGGCGGATGAGAATCCGTATATAGGATTTCTCGGCCTAGCCGACTCGATCATAGTGACCTCCGACAGCACGAGCATGCTCGCCGAAGCCTGCGCGACACAGAAGCCAGTCTATATGTTTGATCTAGCAGGGCCGCGGGTTGGCCAGCCTAAGGCGCCGATATGGCGCCGTCTAAACAAAAATCGCATGCAGGCATTTCTCTACCGAAACGTCCTGCTCAGAATCGCACCAAAAAAGATCAAGCGGGACATTAGTCGCGTTCACGCGGAATTGATCGGAGCTGGGCGCGCGGTTTGGTTAGGCGAAGCGTTTCCGGATGAGCTGCCGGGGCCGCTGGACGAAATGCCGCGGGCAATCGCGCGGGTGCGGGCATTGGTTGGCGATGGAATCTTTTCTCAGCGGAAGTCTGCGCGGTAGCTAGCCGGATGCCGAACGGCGGGGATGGGCGGCCGCTGAAAATCGGTTGTGGCGATTGGCTACAACCCGCTACGGAGGGTTCGGCTTCAGGCCACTCCACAAGCGCCGACACGGCCGAATCCTTCGGCCCTGTCCTCGCGCCAATTCAATTCATTGGCGCGAAAGTAAGGTGGTGGCCCAGGGCGGGCTCGAACCGCCGACACCGCAATTTTCAGTCGCGTGCTCTACCAACTGAGCTACCGGGCCACCGAAGGAGGGGGAGAGTACAGGACCGTTCCGCTCCGTCTATGCCCATCGACATTAAAAGGTCGATAGATGAGAGGAATGCGCAGGCCCGGGTCAGGATCTTCAGGGCGACGTGTTCCTACCACGGGGGCTGAGTGACCTCGCAGGCGCAGCTTCTTAGCACCAATGCCAGCGCCAATTCCTACCGGAGCGGAATCAGCGAGCTTCGGCTTCGAGCCGTTCTCGATCGGTGCCGCCGAGAGAGGCGGGGGCGTTGGCCGAGTTCGAGCCGGCTTTACTGCTACCGGATCGTCCACCCGTCAAGCTGTTCGCATGCTCTGCGCTGGCGAATTCGATTTTCGCGGCGTCCGCTTCGAGTTCGATGGCCGCGAGAATCGCTCCGACCTGGCCTATCGGGCGGACGGATTCGATGATGATGTTTTCGATGGGGCGATCCTTGGGGCCCCAGCGGCCGGTTCGGTCGGTCTTAACCGCCGCGAGTTGATCGACGAGGTCGAGACCGTCGAGGACGCGGCCAATGGTGTTGTAGCGACCGTCGAGACCGCCGTTGTCGGCCTGCATAATAAAGAATTGGGTGCTGGTGGAATTCTGCCGGCCCTTGTTGCCCATGCCGACCACGCCGCGCAGGAAGGGCGCTTTGCTGAATTCGTCTTGGATCGGGCGACCCGCTTGTCCGGCACCGTCGTTGGTCGGATCGCGGTCGCGTGAGTTGGGGTCACCGCCCTGGAGCATGAAGTCGGGAATGACGCGGTGGAACGTGGTGCCGTCATAGAAGCCGTCTTCGGCGAGTTCGACGACATGCACGACGCTGCCTGGGGCGAGCTCGGGCATGAGTTCGACGAGGATGGACCCACTCGCGACAGGGGAGGAGATCTTAATCTCAAGGACGGGGTGACTCGGATCGCTGGGCCATTCGAAGGGAGTGTCGTCCTCTGTGACAGCGTCTGGATTCGCGGGCTCGATTCTCTTGACCGAGGCATGGTCCTTTTGGAGCCCAGTGTTTCGATCGCAGCCGACCAAACCGCCGATGCCGCTTAAGAGAAGGGCGCCGAGCGCGATTCCTGCAACCCCGGTTCGGAGGCCTTCGGGAGTCGAGAGTCTTTGTGATAGCGTGGTTCGCATACGCTCTATATCGACCGGGAACGCCAAGGAGCTGAGACTAATCCGCTCTGGGCCGACGGTCTCCGAGGGGTTCGAATTGCTGATGTCGAATGTGACCACCGCACACGCGCGTGATCTGCACACTTTTCTTGTACTGCTCGCCGCCGGGCTTTTGCTTTTGCCCGCGAGTTTGGTGCAGGCCGCGTCTGAGCCACCTGTTCGCGGGCAGGGCGGGATGGTCGTTTCGACCCATTATGCGGCGGCCGAAGCCGGCGCGCGGATTCTGAATGAGGGTGGCAACGCGATTGATGCAGCGGTCGCTACGGCTTTCGCGGTCGGTGTGGCCCAGCCCTTCTCGGCGGGGGTCGGCGGTGGCGCGTTTGCGCTGGTGCGGCTTGAGGACGGGACGATTCGGGCGCTCGACGCGCGGGAGACGGCGCCGGCTGGGGCGACGCCGACGATGTACACCGATCCTGGGGTGCCGAAGCGGGCTTCGGTCGTGGGGCCTTTGGCCGTTGCGACGCCTTCTTTTGTGCCGGGGATGATCGCTCTTCTGGAAGCGCATGGGACGATGCCGCTTTCGCAGGTTTTGGCACCGGCCATCGAGCTCGCGCGAGATGGTCTTGTGATCGGTCGCTATCACGCCCGGATGGCAGGTTTCATGCGGACGCGTTTTCCCGAAGCAGTCTTCCCGGAGACGTGGAGGATTCAGTTCACGCCTTTTGATGCGGCCAATATGCGGGGCGAGACGATTGTTCAGGCGGATCTAGCGAAGTCGCTTGATCTGCTCGCGCGGCGAGGAGTCGGTGTTTTTCAGGACGGCGTTGTCGGGCAGGCGATGGTCGCGGAAGTTCAGAAGCGCGGCGGATTGTTGACCCTCGAGGATCTCGTGAACTACGAGCCGAAGTGGCGCGAGCCTGTCATGGGGACGTATCGAGGCCTTCGTGTCGCGAGTTTTCCGCCGCCGTCTTCCGGCGGGGCAGTGCTTGTTCAGGCGTTAAATGTCCTCGAGGGCTATCCGCTTTCTGAGATGCGGATGGGTAGTGCGCCGGCGATGCATCTTGTGACCGAAGCCATGAAGCTCGCTTTCGCGGATCGTGCAGCGTTCATGGGTGATTCCGATTTCGTAGACGTGCCGATCAAGCGCCTCGTTTCAAAGTCCTACGCGGAGGCACAGCGCGGACGGATGAATGCGGAGACTGCCACCGTGATCTCGGGTCCGGGCTCGATTCCGGAAGACGCGGGCACGACGCATCTCTCGGTGACAGACTCCGCGGGCCGCGCCGTGGCGCTAACAATGACGATTAACACGCCCTACGGTTCAGGGATCACGGTGCCGGGGACTGGCGTCGTTTTGAATAACGAGATGGACGATTTCGCGACGGCCAAGAACACGCCTAACAGCTATGGCCTGATCGATACCCGTGGCTCTAACCTTCCTGCTGCGGGTAAGCGTCCGCTTTCGAGTATGACGCCCACGATCATCGACCGTGACGGCGAACTCTTTATGGTGACGGGTAGCCCCGGTGGTCCGCGCATTATTACGACCACTCTGCTCACGATTCTGAACGTGGTGGACTGGAAGATGGATGCGAAGGCTGCCGCTTCGGCGCCTCGCTATCACCATCAATGGGATCCGAACAAGCTGCGCGTCGAGCCGGAGCTGGCGGACGAAGTGGTCTCAGCTCTGGAGGCGAAGGGGCATGTCGTTGAGCGAAGCTCACGCCATTGGTCTGCTGCGGAAGTCATCGTGGTCGATTCGGCGACGGGATACCATTTTGGCGGGTCGGACCCGCGGTCAGATGGCGCCGCGGTGGGTGTCGATGCCACCAGGCCGTGAGCTTTAATACCCAGTGAGCCGCGTACAGGCGCAACGGTTCGAGAAATAGGATGACGAATTCTCGTTTCAGTCCGCTCGCTTGGCATCCTGAGCTGCTTCTGACGTGAGCCCGATCGGCTTATTCTGCCGCAGCCTACGTGTGGTGGCTGAAAAAACGAAAAAGTGTCACAGATTCTGATCTTAAAATGATTTAATGGTCTACAATCTCGGAACATCGCGCGACAGAAGTCTGATTGGAAGTTGTGGGAACCGGAATCGAGGCTTCCGAACCACGTCTCGAGCTTTCAAGGGGAATTTCGGCCTTTTGTAGACCTTCGGTCGCGCCGTGTAGATACCTCGCTTGGGAAGGCGAGTATCATCCGTAGCCTGCTCGGTGAGCGCCCATCTCCTTATGGGCGCTCCCAGCCTGCTACCCAGCCGCACGACTCCTCGCTTGCCCTTTCGAGTATCGTTTGAAGGTTGACCGGCGCGGGGGACAGGCCCATCACTCAGCCACGCGGTAGCTCTATTTCATTAATAGAAACCGTTGGTTTGAGCATTCCAGCGGACCGCGTTTGGGGCTTCTATTCTCGATCCGGGAAAACCGGAGCCATCTAGGAACACTGGGCGGGCGGAGATAGCGGGAGGTATTCCAGTTGGTCCGGCGAATGCGCCGGCGACTACTTTAGGCGACTCGCCTATGGATGGACCGCCGCGATCGTGCAGGCGTCCTTGCGGAAAACTCGCTGTGCGACGCGAAGGACATCGTCCGGAGTGATCTTGGCGATCTCGCTTGGGTAGGACTCGGTGTGGTCGGGACCGAGGCCATAGATCGAGTCGAGGGCGATGTGTGCGGCGCGGCCGTGGCTGCGCTGGGAGTCGATAGCGAAGCTGCCGGTTCCGAAGCGGATCGCTCGCGCGAGTTCCTCGGGATCGGGGCGCTCGCTCAGGAGGCGATCGATCTCCTCGAACATGCCGGCGCGCGCGCGTTTCATCTTGTCCGGAGCGGTCGCGATATAGAGCGAGAAGTAGCCCGGGGCGAGGCCTTCTATGTTCGAGGCTGAAACTGTGTAGGCGAGGCTCTGGCGATCGCGGAGCTCCAGAAAGAGTCGGCCGCCTTGTCCTGCGAGCATCTGCGAAATCAGCTCCAGCGTGTGTCGGTCCGGATCTTCGAGCGTGAGTCCGCGGAAGCCGACGACGAGATGCGACTGTGAGCGGTCTTTGATGAGTGAGGATTCCCGAACGCCGACGCCACGTGCAGCAGCAGGCGGAAGATCAAAGGCATCGCCGCCGGAGGGCAGGGCGCCCAATCGATCCGCGATCACGCGGCCGATTTTTTCGGGGTCGACGTCGCCTACGACTGCGATGGATGCGCGATCGGCTCGCAGCAATTGGCGCGAGTGGGCGGCGAGCACGTCGGCATCGATGCGTTCGATCGATTCGCGCTCGCCTAAGACCGTGAGTCGGTAGGGATGGTCTTCGAATTCGGTTTTCGCGAAGAGCTGGAAAGCGAGCTGGCCCAGGCGATCCGTACGCCGATCGATGGCGGCGATAGTTTCGCGTCGCTCGCGTTCTATCTCCTCGGGATCGAGACGTGGTGCAAGCAATGCTTCAGCAAAGAGATCGAAGGCCGGTTCTAGCGTTTCGCTCAGACTGTCGAGGGTGATGCCAATCGAGTTGCGTCCGGAGAAGCCGTCTATTTCCGCCGCGAGTCCTTCCGTTCGTCGAGCGAACTCGGCGGAAGAGTAGGACTCCGTGCCGCGGGTCCACATGGCGCTAAGGAATCGCGTGATGCCTGATGTTTCTTCAGATTCCGTAAGGAGTCCGCCGGGACAAGCGAGGCGGACTGCTGCTATGGGCACTTCCGGCCTACGCAGGACATGAATATCCAAGCCATTGGGGAGCGTCGCATCGAGCCGTTCTCCAGCCCCATCCTTCGTCGTTCGAAGCGGTCCGAATCGCAAAGCCGCGCGCTCGCCGTCCTGATCTTCTGCCGCCCGACGCGCAGGCGCACCTTCGCCCTCCTCGGCGAGGCGTCCCGGAGTAGTCGAAGCAGCCGCGAGGCCGCGATTGATCGCGGCGCGCATCGCATCCTCGTCGAGGGCAGAATCAGTCGATTCGGGAAGCAGCGCGGCAAATGTCAGGCCGCACGGGTCGAGGTACCGCTTCGCGACGCGAAGAAGATCGTCCGGGGTCGCGTTGCGCAGCATCTCCAGGGATTGACTTTCGCGTCGCCAGCCGCCGCCCATGGACTCGTAGCTGCCGAGTTTGGATGCGACGCCGGAGACGCCTTCGCGCTCGAACTGTTCGCTGGCCAGGAAGTTCACTCGGGCTCGTTCGAGTTCCGCTTCCGAAACGCGCTCACGGCGCAGTCGGTCGGTCTCTTCGATCACGCGTTCGAGCGCGGGCAGAAATCTCGGTCCATCGGTCTCGAAGCCGATTGAGAAGAGTCCGCGGTCGAGCGGCGTATAGGCGCCTGCATCGATACGGTCTACAAGGGCTTCGCCTTCTCGCAGATGTTGAATCAGGCGGCTGGATTCACATTCGCCTAATACGTAGGCGAGCAGGTCGAGGTAAATCGCTTCGCCGTCAGAGAACCGAGCCGCCGGCCATGACAGGTCTGCACGATGGCCCTCGAAGGGGCGGCGAAGGGCGACCACGCGCATTTCTTCGAGAGGCGGCTCCTCCGTTCGCACGCGTGGGGTCTCGCCCTTGGCGGCATCCGCAAAGAGGCGCTTGATTTCCGTCGCGACTTCCTGGCTATCGAAGTCGCCGACCGCCACAACCATCAAATTATCCGGTGTGTACCAGCGTTCGAAAAAGCGCCGGACCTGGGCGCGGTCGAATTGCCCGACGTTCGAGGCGGGCCCCAAAATCGGGGCCCCGTAGGGATGCGTTCGGTAGCACTCGCTAAAAGCGAGGTCGCCCAATACGTGCCCAGGCGTGTCCTCGGAGCGGCGGATTTCTTCGATCACAACTTCCCGCTCTCGCTTCACCTCTTCTTCGTCGAAGATCGAAAAGCGAACCGCATCGACTAAGACATCCAACCCATCCTTCCAAGACTCGGAGGGGAGCGTCGCGTGATAAACGGTCTGATCAAAAGAGGTATAGGCATTAATATGCCCACCGAGTCCTTCGATATCGCCAGCGACTTCGCCGACCCCGCGGCGTTCGGTGCCTTTGAAGAGCATGTGCTCGTGGAAGTGGGCAAGGCCTTCTTCGCCGGCGCGCTCATCGGCGCTGCCTACTTGGGCCCAGATCTGGAGTTCAACGACGGGGGCGCGGTGGCTCTCGCGAAGCAGGACCTTGAGTCCGTTCGGGAGCACTTCGTAGTGCGTGCCATTATCGTCAGTGGCATCGGTCGCAGCGGCGGAATTGGACTGAGTAGTGGCTTGCGGGGTCAAGGCGCCGCGAGAGTACCCGAGTGGCTCCGCCGCCGCTCGCGTCCTTCCTACTCGATTCCGAGGGCAGAGTAGGGGCCGGGCGCTAGCTTCCGCTGGAATCGCCGGAAAAGAGTCTTGGAAGGCTCGGGAGTTGGGGTTGAGGGCAGAATCGCAAAGCCGTGTAGATGGGCTGGGAGCGGATGTGGAGCCGGTTTCGTCCCGGCCTCTCTCTGACGACGTCGTTTTCGACGACGGCTCTGTCGGCGTCTATCTCCATCTGCCCTTTTGCGACCGAATTTGCCCGTATTGCGATTTCGCTGTTCTTGCGGCGAGTCCTCTGAGTCCAGACGTCGAGGCACGTTATGTCGCCGACCTGTTGCGGGAACTCGCAGCTCGCCGGGACCATTTCGCGGGGCGGCGATTGGCGACGATCTACTTTGGCGGTGGCACACCGTCGCTCTTTCAGCCTGAATCTGTGGCGACCTTGATCTGTGCTTTGCGAGATGCGTTTCCGTCTTCTTCCACTTCTCCTTCTTTTTCTTCGCCCGCAACCCGGGGGACGGAGGAGATCACTTTGGAGCTGAACCCGAGCACGACGGAAGCCGCGCGGCTTCCGGGATTTCGCGAAGCCGGGATCGATCGGCTTTCGATCGGCGTGCAGTCCTTCGACGACGAACAACTTAAAAAGCTCGGTCGGGCTCATCGCGCGGACCGCATCGATTCAACTTTGGCAGCCGCTCGCGAAGCCGGCTTCGACAACGTTTCTCTGGATCTCATTTTCGCTGGGCCCGGCCAGAATGCGGCGGCACTCGATCGCGACCTCGAACGATTGATTGCCTTCGGGCCGGAGCACGTTTCGACCTACGAACTGACCTACGAACCGGCGACGCCTTTCGGTCGGGCGCTGGCGAGCGGGCAGATGGAAGCGTGCGATGAAGATGATGCGGCGGAGATGATCGGGCAGGTCGAGGCGCGGCTCACGGTCGCGGGTTATGAGCGATACGAGATCTCGAGTTATGCTCGGCCTGGCCGACGAGCTCGACATAACGCGCGTTATTGGCAGCGGGCTCCCGTGCTCGGCCTCGGCATGGGCGCGCATTCGACGGAAGCGCGAAGTGCTGTTCGCCCTCATGGCGCGCGGCGTGCGAATCCTCGCACCCTCGAAGCGTGGCAGTCCGCACTTGTAAAGGATGCGGCTCAAGCTGGAGAGGAGGAGTCGTTTTCCGTAGAAGTGGCGAGGGGGGAGGCTGTCTTCCTCGCGCTTCGTCAGAGAGAAGGGCTTCAGGCTGCTGTTTTTGAAAAGGAATTTGGGAAAACCCCGCGTGGATTCTTCGGAAATGAGATCGATGGGCTACTCGGTCGCGACTGGCTAGAGGAGAACGCCCTCGGTGATCTACGGCTCAGTTCCGAAGGGCGCCTGCTTGCGGATTCGGTCGCAGCGGAGTTCGTGGCGGACGTCGGTGAGCAAGATTGATTGACGCTGTCTACGCGCGGGGGTATCCCTTTTGAGCAATATGTTTCGCCTCTATCGCAAACCTCACGTGCACGGACCTAAAGCCTCGACGGAGCTGCATGAGCGGCAGGCGATGGTGCTGCGTGCTTTGGTCGCGGCCTACGTGGGGCAGGCCGGTCCGGTCGCCTCAACTGCGCTCTCGCATCTGATGCCGACGACGCTTTCTCCAGCGAGTATTCGAAACACTTTGGGCGAGCTTCACGAGTTAGGGCTCGTCGAGAAGGCGCATGCTTCGGCTGGGCGCATCCCATCCGCTGCGGGCTTGCGCGTCTTCATTGATCATCTACTCGAGGTGGCAGACCTCGGCCCCCATCATCAACGTCTCCTCGAACGTGAGTTCGAAGGAATCGAAGCCGGCGAAACTGCGCACCAGGCATCACATCTGCTCTCGGCCCATACCCGGCAGCTCGGGTTCGTGGTCACTCCTCGCGTCGACGAGCTCCGATTGAAGTCCGTTTACCTTGTTCCTGTCACGACACGCCGCATCCTCGCAGTCCTGGTCGCTGAGAACGGCGCGGTCATTGAAAGACGGATCGAAGAGGTCGATCCGATTTCCGCCCGCGAGCTTGAACGGGTACAAGCGCATCTCGCTGAACGAATAGGAGGACGCACGCTCATCGGTTTGCGACGACTGCTGGAAAGCGAGTGTGAAAATCTGCGCGGCGAGGCGGATGATCTTCTTCAGCGTGCTTGGAAACTTGGACTTCGGGCGTGCGAAGCGTCGAAGGCGCACGGGGCCGATGATCTGGTGATCGCCACGCGACTCGCGCTTCTCGACCAACCAGAATTTTCAGACCCCGAGCGAATTCGCGGTCTCTTCTCAGCTCTCGAAACGAACGAACGTCTGATTGAGCTCCTGCGCAGCATTGCCGGAATGGATTCCGACGATCCTTCCGTCGGTCTCTCGATTTCGCTTGGTGCAGAGCTGGGCGAGCCCTCGCTTCGAGACTGCGCCTTGATCGCAGTGCCCTACGGCGGGAGCAGTGGCACAAGCGCTTCGCCCGGTGGCATGACTGTGATGCGGGAGGGGAAGCGGGCGCGAGGCGGCAATGACGATGGTCAAGCTCTCGGCGTGCTGGGCGTAATCGGGCCTCGTCGGATGGATTACGGTCGAGTGATCCCGCTGGTCCACTATTGTTCGGAACTCGTGACCCGGAAATTGTTGGTCTGAGAAGGCCTGGTCCAGGACACCCGCTAAACGACTCATTATTGAAGTGTGAATGGGTGCCGGCGACTTGCCTGTGCGCTGCCGGTGACTAGATCTCCCCAGCGATAAAATTACATTGATTCGTGTCCGGGATCTCCATCCCCTAGACAAGAAGCACGGACTCTTCGAATAGCCTCTGCCCAACCCGAGTCGCCGGAAGGCGGACTCGACTCCGCGAAATGGACGATTTCCTGATGAGTGATTCACCCGACGAAAAAATGCCTAAGACCGAGAGCCAAACCGGGAACCAAGATCTTACCATCTCGGCCAGCGATGAGATGGAAGCGGCACTTAGAGAGGCCACGGAGGCTGTTGAGGCCAGTGAGCCCGAAGAGAGTTGTGGCGCTGCGGAGGTCGATGCTCCTTCTTCTACGGACAAGATGACCATCGAACTGCTGTCTAAGGAACTCGAGAATCTCAAGAACCTCCATGAGGAGAAGATCGAGGGAGAGGGCGAGCAAAAGGACCAGCACCTTCGACTCCAGGCGGAATTCGACAACTTTCGTCGCCGCTCCCTGAAGGAGAAGCAGGAGAGCTTCAAGTTCGGGCACGAGAATCTCGTCAAGGATCTTCTTTCGACGGTCGATAATTTGGAACGCGCCGTTGAGCATGGGGCGCAGAGTGCCGGTGAAGAGGTCAGGGGAATCCTTGATGGCGTCGAGCTGGTGCTTCGGGAGATCCTCGGAGCGCTCGCCAAGCACGCTGTGACGGAAATTGCGGCCGATGGCCAAATCTTCGATCCGGCATTTCATGAGGCGTTAGGGCAGATCCCGAATGGGGAAGTGCCCGCGAACACCGTCCTCCAAGTGCTGCAGAAGGGCTACCTGATCCACGACCGGATGTTGCGTCCGGCGCGAGTGATTGTGGCCCGAGAGCCGACCGCCGAAGAGGCGGGGCAGGCCGAAGCGAACGAATAGTCCGGGTCCGCGATCTCGCTGGCCCGGTTACGACGGGTCATTAGAGAGGCGGATCTATGAGCAAGGTCATCGGGATCGATCTCGGCACCACGAACAGTTGTGTGTCTGTGATACAGGGCGACCAGACAGAGGTCATTGCGAACGCCGAGGGCGCGCGCACGACGCCGTCGATGGTTGCTTATACCGAGAGCGGTGAGCGGCTCGTTGGCCAGATCGCCAAGCGTCAGGCCGTAACGAATCCCGACCGTACGATCTTCGCCTGTAAGCGGTTGATCGGTCGCAAGCTCGACGCTGAAGAAGTTCAGTCCTTCGCGAAGGTGGCGCCCTTCAAGATTGTCGGGGCTGAGAACGGCGACGCTTGGGTCGAGATTGATGGGAAGGCCTGCTCGCCACAGGGAATCTCGGCGATGATCCTCACGCGCATGCGCGAGACGGCCTCGGAGTTTCTCGGCGAACCCGTCGAACAGGCCGTCATCACGGTCCCCGCTTATTTCAACGATGCGCAAAGACAGGCCACCAAAGAAGCCGGTCGCATCGCAGGCCTCGAAGTCCTTCGCATTATCAACGAGCCCACCGCGGCGGCACTCTCCTACGGCATCGATCAGGACGCCGATCAGAAGATCGCGGTTTTCGATCTCGGCGGCGGCACCTTCGATGTGTCGATCCTTGAGCTCGGCGACGGCGTCTTTCAGGTGCTCAGCACGAATGGCGACACATTCCTGGGGGGGGAGGATTTCGACAACGTCATCGTCGACGCCCTAGCAGCCACTTTCGAAAGAGAGAATGGCGTCGACTTGCGCTCCGATCCGATGGCGCTCCAGCGCTTGAAGGAAGGTGCGGAGCGGGCGAAGCACGAACTCTCGAGTGCAGAAACGACGGATATCAATCTGCCCTTCATCTGCGCGGATGCCGATGGTCCGAAACATCTCGTTGAGTCGATGACTCGTGATGATCTCGAACTTTTGGTCAGCGACATGGTCGTGCGGCTCGAAGGCCCTTGTCGCACGGCGCTTGAAGACGCGGGCCTGAATGCAAGCGAGATCGACGAAGTGGTTCTGGTCGGCGGCATGACGCGTATGCCTCTGGTTCAGAGAAAGGTCGAAGAGATATTTGGGAAGGAACCCATGAAGGGCGTGAATCCCGATGAAGTGGTGGCCACGGGCGCCGCGATTCAGGGTGGGGTGCTAACGGGCGAGGTTGAAGACGTTCTGCTGCTCGACGTCACACCGCTCTCGCTCGGTGTTGAAACACAGGGCGCTGTCGCGACGAAGATCCTTGAAAAGAACACCACAATTCCCTGTACGAAGAGCCAGATTTTCTCGACGACGGAAGATCATCAGGATGTCGTGCGGATTCATGTGCTTCAAGGCGAGCGCGAAATGGCCGAGGACAATATGACCCTCGGGCGATTCGAGTTGGTGGGGATCCCGCCTGCGCCTCGCGGTGTCCCGCAGATTGAAGTCACCTTCGCGATCGATACGGACGGTGTTGTGAACGTTTCTGCCAAGGATCTCGGGACCGGCAAGAGCCAGTCCGTCGAAGTCACCGCCTCTAGTGGTCTCACGGAAGAACAAGTCGAGCGGTTGGTTGATGAGGCCGCGACAAGTGCGGTTGCTGATGAGGCTTTGCGGGGGCTGATCGAACTCCGCAACAAAGCGGATGGCCTGATGTATTCCGCGACGAAGACCCTTGAAGAATTCGCTGAGGACGTCGATTCGACCGACGCTTCTACGCTGCATGCGCAGATCGAAAAGACCAAGTCGTTCGTCTCAGGAGAGGATCCGGAGGCACTCGAGTGTGCGCTCGAAGAGCTTTCCCAACTTTCCTACGCTTTGACGGAGAAGCTCTATGCGGCTCTTGGTGGGATTGACGAAGGCATGGGCGTTTCCGGAACGGCTGCGCCGGAAGAATCCGCCAAGGAATAGCCCGGATCCTTCACGGCTGGGTTGACACTCCTCTAGCGGTGACAAGTCTCCTTGGATTGCGCCGACCAGCCTCCCCCGGGGAGATTTTTTCGGTTGTGCGCGAGGCCCGTCGAAGGACGGAGCCTCTTAGCCGACTGGAGTGATTGTGAGTAAGCGGGACTATTACGAGACGCTCGGGGTCGACCGGAGTGTCTCCGATTCGGACCTGAAGAAGGCCTACCGCAAGCTTGCGATGGAGTGCCACCCGGACCGAAATCCTGATGATCCGGCGGCGGAAGACCGCTTCAAAGAGGTCTCGGAAGCGTACGCTGTGCTTTCGGATTCCGATAAGCGCGCCCGCTACAACCAGTTCGGTCACGCAGGGGTGAGCGGACCCGGTGGCGGTGGTCATCCCGGAGCGGCCGGCTTCGAAGACCTCGGCAATTTCGGTGACCTATTCAGCGACTTATTCGGCGACATCTTCGGCGGCGGTGGCGGGCGAGGCGGCAGCCGTCGCGGTCGCGGTCAGCGCGGCGCGGATCTCCGTTACAACCTCGAGATTAGTCTCGATGATGTCCTGAACGGTTGCGAGCCAAATCTCAAGATCCCGAAGATGCGACGCTGTGAACCCTGTGAAGGGTCGGGCGCGGCAGAGGGTTCGACTCCGTCTAGATGTGGGCAATGTGAAGGAACCGGCCAGCTGGTCTTTCAGCAAGGATTCTTCCGGGTGAACCGTCCCTGCGACGCATGCGGCGGCGCGGGCGAAGTCATCTCGAACCCATGCACGAGTTGCCGCGGCGCTGGACGTACCGAAGGCCAGCAGACGATTCAGGTGAAGGTGCCGGCCGGTGTTGAAGAAGGTGCTCGCCTCCGCGTGTCAGGCGAGGGCGAAGCAGGAATCGCAGGCGGTCCGTCGGGCGATCTCTATGTAGTGATGGTTCTGCAGGAGCATCTTCTTTTTGAGCGAGACGGCACTGATATTCACATCGAAGTCCCTGTCCCCTTCGTTCAGGCCGCACTCGGCGCCGAAGTCGAAGTGCCAACCCTCGAAGGCACCGTAAATCTCCAGATTCCGGAAGGCACCCAGTCGGGTCGCGTGCTGCGCCTCCGCAGCAAGGGGCTCCCGCCGCTTCAGCCGCGTATGGAGCATGCGCAGCTCATGAAGATGCGGGGGGATCTCTACGTCCGTGTCTTCGTAGAAGTCCCCACCAAGCTCAATTCTCGACAGCGCGAGCTGCTCGAAGAATTCGCTGAGCAGTCGGGTCAGGAAGTGTCCCCCGCGACCAAGGGCTTCATGGATAAGATCCGGGACTTCTTTTAGGAGGCCGCGTGGGCGCTTCTTTGTAAAGGCACCGCGCGCCTTTGAGGGCTGCAGGCGCTTTTTGGGGAGAGGCCGAAACCGTTTGCCGACAGCTGGGCGGCTTTAGCTTTTGCGTTGGGGCGTTTGTGTGGCGTGGGTCACCGGGCAATCGCGTGGATTCCAGAACGGTTCGCGTCTCCGAAATGTCTCTAGGAAAGACGGCAGAGGTGCCCGCACTCGCGGGTTCCGAGTAGAATCCGCGCAGCGGGTCGCCCGAGCGGCGATTCGCTTTGCGGGGAGGGGGCACAGTCGATGGGCTTGAATGAGCGGTCTCACGGGAATGCATCGCGAGAAGGGGACGCGATAATTCGTATGAACCGCATAACGTGGGCTCTTTGTCTCGTGATGGCATTGTCCGGGGCTGGCTGTGCTGCGCTGTCGGGGATGGGCGCTTCGGAGATTCCTCCCGAAGAACGTGCGGCCTATGATGCGGCGATGGGGCGCCTTCCCGCGGATTCTCGCGGTGCAGCGAAGTCTCTTGAAGGATTCCTCGATCTCTATCCACGCAGCCAGCTTGCGGATGATGCCGCCCAGCAGCTCTCGCAGTTGGCATTCGCGTCCGGGAGACAAGAAGAAGGCCTGCGCTGGCTCGGGCAGGTGATCAGCCGCTATCCCGACGGCGATCGCGCAGCACCAGCGCGTTTGCGTTTGGCGCAACTTGAGTACGCACGAGATAGGCGCTCGTCCGCTCGACGGTTGATCGACCCCCTCGATCTTGGTCTCCTTACACTCACGGATCAGCGCGCCGCCTTGCGCTTGCGCGTGGCCCTTTCGCGTACGCCTATGGAGCGACTCGATCACCTCACCGCTCTTCGCGCGACCCTCGTCGAGGAAGCGCGTGAGCGCCGTGAAGATGTAGTGGGAAGCGCGAGGCTCGCAACTCGTTTGACTGTGGTCGATCGCGAACTCTCGGAGTTGATTTCGCGGGCCGCTTCCGCGGAATTAGAAGAGATTATCCGTAGCTTGGACGGTCGGTTTCCGGCCGCAAAAATCGGTCTTGAACTCTCTCTCCGCGCTCTCGATTCAGGGCAACTGGATCTCGCAGCGGAGCGGATCGGGCAAACGGATCTACTCGTTCAATCGGATCTAGAGCAGAGCGAATTGCGATTGCTACTGGAGAGGTTGGAGCGGCTG
>DGPZ01000171.1:1006-18826 GCA_002390675.1 Deltaproteobacteria bacterium UBA4427 | reverse complement strand
TTCGCCGACTATGGTCAAGAGAGTCTGCGCGGAATCATTTTGGCCTCGAATCTCTTCTCTACGACGGAAGAGGTCACCACGCGCACTGGCTATTCCGACGAAGCGGTGGGCGAGATTGGGGAGGGCGGCACGCCCCGACCCGATATCAAACTCATCGTTCGAGACTCTCAAGGCGATCCCGAGAAGGCGGCTGAACATGTTCGCGAGCTGAGCCGAAACCCGTCGGTTGTTGTCGTCATCGGCCCGATCTTCAGCCAGGAATCTCTTGCTGCTGCAGACGCGGCGGAGCAAATGGGCGTTCCTCTTGTCGCGCTCTCGACCCGCGAAGACCTGCCAGAGAATCGGCCCAACGCGTTTCGAACACGCACGACGCCTTCGGACGAAGTCGCGGCGCTGGTGTCCCATTCCGTCGAAGAGCTTAAGGCCAAGCGCTTTGCTGTGCTCTATCCCCGGACGCGTTATGGGCGCGGCATGCGAAAGCTCTACTGGGAAGCCGTGACGGCTCGTGGCGGCAGGATGGTCGCCGCTTCGAGCTATGAGCCCGACGCCGTCGACTTCTCCGAGGCGATCCGAAACATGATCGGATACCGCTTCCTGACGTCATGGGAGCGAGAAGCGTTGTCGCAACGGGACGACATTCTACGTGCGGCGCGGCGCCTGCCTCCGGCACAAGAGCTGCATTTGCGTAACGCGGCGTATTCGGTGTTGGGTCCAGAGAGCGAGCCACTTCCTCCGATCGTTGACTTCGATGTGCTCTTTATTCCTGATGCAGCGGATAAGATCGCTCTGATCGCACCGGGCTTGGCCTTGCACGAAATCCGCGACGTAGGCCTATTAGGCAGCAGCGATTGGCTGGATGACGAACTGCTGCGCGTGGGTCGCAAGCACGTGTCGGGGGCGATCATCAGCTCGCCGTTCTACCCCAGCAGCGACCTGCCTTTCGTGGCGGAATTCGTCGAGGGGTACCGCAAGACTTTTGCGGCTGAGCCGGACGTTTATGCGGCTGAGGCCTTCGATGCGACCAATCTCATTTTGGTGCAATTATCGGCGGGGCGGGACTCTCGCGACGGAGTGCGTGTAGGTTTGTTGGACACACGCGCGTACCCAGGTGCGACTGGTGTGTTGACTATGCACCCCAATGGTAATGCTCGGCGACGTCCGTTTTTGTTGCGTGCCTCGGGACGTCGTTTCCGTCCGCTGGATTGATTCGGGCGCTTGCATATTCGTGTATGGCTTGCCGGTTTGCTGCCGCCTTCTAGGTGTTTGCAACTGAAAACGCCGAGAGTCTAGAGCGATCTAAAGTCGCCGACCCTATTGCCGTTAATAGTTGTATGGAATGCAGGCTCCCTTCTGACGGTCTAACTGAGGAACTCCCCGTACTCGCTTTGCGCGAGTTCGTTGTCTTCCCGTATATGGTTCTCCCTCTCTTCGTTTCGCGCGAGCGTTCAATCGCTGCCGTCGAAGAGGCAATGGCAGGCGATCGTCGTATGCTGCTCGTCGCCCAACGCAACTCGGAGACGAGTGATCCGGATCCTGACGATCTGTATCAGGTCGGCACGGTTGCGATGGTCATGCGAAGCATGCGAATGCCTGACGGCCGGCTGAAAGTGCTTGTGCAGGGCCTTGGCAAGGCGCGCATCGACTCCGTCATGGAGCATCACGGCAGTCCTCTGGTGCGCGCGACTTCCCTCGACGTCGAAAATGAAGGTGCGGACGATTGGACCGTAGAGGGCGAGGCGCTCATGCGCGCCGTTCGAATGCGAGTCGAAGAACTCCTTCCGCTCAAGAATCTCCCGCCGGAAGTTTTGTCGATCACAGCGAACGTGCAGAACCCCGGTCGCCTCGCTGATCTAGTCGCATCGAATCTTCGGCTGCGAATCGAAGAAGCGCAGGAAGTTCTCGAGATCCAGGATTCGCTAGAGCGCCTTCGCAAAATAGACGTACTGCTGAAGCGTGAGCTCGAAGTCTCCGTAGCCCAAGCCGATATTCAGACTGGCGGCCCGAGCGACCGCGCCGACGAATTTCCGAGCGATGATCGTGACTCTTTCCTCCGCGAGCAGCTTCGGGCGATCCAGAGCGAACTTGGCGAAGCGGATCCCCGCTCTGAAGAGTTCGACGAATATCGCATGAAGGTCGAAGAGGCTTCTCTTCCCGAAGAGACCCGCGAAGAGTCCATGCGCCAGCTGCGCCGACTCGAGCGGATGCACCCCGACGGACCCGAAGCCCAGGTCGTTCGCAATTACCTCGACTGGATTGTGGAGCTTCCCTGGGACCGCTGTTCTCCGGATCAGCTCGGCCTCGATGAAGCCCGCTCAATCCTCGACAAAGATCACGCCCATCTTTCGGTCGTGAAAGACCGCATCCTCGAGTTCCTGAGCGTGCGAAAGCTCCGCGAAGATTCTCGCGGGCCGATCCTTTGCTTCGCGGGCCCGCCCGGTGTCGGTAAAACGTCGCTGGGTCGGTCGATCGCCCGGGCAATGGGCCGCGAGTTCGTTCGCGTTTCCCTCGGCGGTGTGCGAGATGAAGCGGAGATTCGCGGACATCGCAGGACCTACGTGGGCGCGATGCCCGGTCGCATCATTCAGGGTATGAAGCAGGCGGGCACCAGCAATCCCGTCATGATGCTCGACGAACTCGATAAGCTAGGCGGGGATTTCCGCGGCGACCCATCCGCGGCGCTTCTCGAAGTGCTCGATCCCGAACAGAACAGCGACTTCAGCGACCACTTCCTGAATACGCCCTTCGATCTCTCGAAGGTCCTGTTTATCGCGACGGCGAATATGCTGGAGCCGATTCCCGCTCCGCTGCGTGATCGCATGGAGATCATTAGTCTCTCCGGTTATACGCCGGAAGAGAAGAGCGAGATCGCGACGAACTTTTTGATTCCGCGGCAGGTCAAAGAACATGGCATGACGCCGGACCAGGTCAGCTGGACACGCAACGCGATCACAGCGCTTGCCTCCGAGTACACCTACGAAGCCGGTGTGCGAAACCTCGAACGCCAGGTCGCGGCGATCTGTCGCAAGCTTGCGCGCAAGCGTGCGGAAGGTGATGAGACGAAGAGTGTCGTCACCACGAAGAGTCTCGATCGGTTTCTCGGCCCGCCTCCTTTCAAGAACGATCTGACCGCGACAGAGTCCGAGGTCGGCCTTGTGAACGGGCTTGCTTGGACCGAAGCAGGAGGGGAAGTGCTTTCGCTCGAGGCGAACCTTTCTCGCGGGCGCGGTCTTCTGCTCACGGGACAGCTTGGCGATGTGATGAAGGAGAGCGCTCAGACGGCATTGTCCTACGTGCGCTCGATTCTGTCGGAGATTTCCGTCGACGAGAAGGAATTCGGTCGCCAGCAGGTCCACGTTCATGTTCCGGCGGGAGCCACTCCTAAGGACGGTCCCTCCGCGGGTGTCGCGATTGCTACGGCGATCGCGTCTCTGGCGACGGGCACCGAAGTCCGCGCGGATGTCGCCATGACCGGTGAAGTGACGCTTCGCGGTCGAGTGTTGCCTGTTGGCGGTGTGCGCGAAAAAGCCTTGGCTGCGCTTCGAAGCGGCGTCACGACCATCGTGATTCCCGAGAGTAATGTCGGCGATCTGCGTGAAATTCCGAAGCAACTCAAGAAGCGCATCACCTTCATTCCCGTGAAGCATATGCGCGAAGTGCTCGACGTCGTGCTGGTTTCCCAGCTCGATTGGAAGCCAAAGGCGAAGCGCGTCGCAATCACGACGGCTGCGCCTCAGGGCCTCATGCCCGTCCATGCGCGAGCAGACCGCGACTAGCTCGGTGTATCGCCGGCTAAGCCGACGGCGCCTAAATAAAGGCATCTCTGGTTACCAGAGAAGACGTTCTGCCTTGTCGAATGATGCGCGGGCTTCTTGACCGGACTGAGATCACCGCGCGCGAGTAGATCTAGTCGAGGCGACGCCGGACTGGACTCGGTTGCGCCGGAGCGGTCGCGGGCGCGTGATCAGCGGTCTAAGTTTGCTTGATGCCGCGCTCACCAAAGACTCGCAGGACCCTGGCAGATGTCGGTGAATCCGCTCTAATCGCCCGAATCTCGCGCTTTGCGGGGCGTACGCCGGGGCGAGACTGGGCACTTCGGATCGGCGATGACGCGGCGATATTGCGGCCGCGTAGGGGCGAGGAACTCGTGCTCTCGGTAGATGCCCAGGTTGAGGGCACGCACTTTCGGTTCGGGCGTGAGGGTGCGAGAACGATTGGGCGGCGGGCGATGGCCGTAAATCTTTCTGATCTTGCCGCGATGGGGGCTCGTCCCGTAGGTGCTCTGCTCAGCCTATGTGCGCCAGCTGACGGGCTCGTGTCTGATTTTGACGGGATCGTTCGCGGTTTCGTCGCGGAGGGCGCACGGGTTGGTTGCCCCTTAGTAGGTGGCAATCTCTCTCGCGCACCGGGTTGGAGCCTAGAAGTGACGGTTGTCGGCGGGTGTGTCGCAGGGAAGGCGCTGCGTCGGCATGGCGTGCGCCCAGGCGACGAACTCTTCGTGACCGGGGTGTTGGGGCGCGGCGCACTCGCCCGCATGAGGGCGGATGCAGACGCCGCGGCGGGCGGGGCTGGAAGGCTCTCTTACGTGCCCGTGCCGCGTATCGAAGCGGGCCGCAGGCTCGCCCGGTTGAAGGGGGCTCGCGCGTGCCTGGATGTCTCAGACGGGTTGGCGACAGATCTCGAGAACTTGCTTGCTGGGGACGGATTTGGGGCCGAGGTCGAAGTTGGTTCTCTTCCGTCACCAAGGGGGTTTTTCGGACATTGCCGGGCTCTTGGAGTCGATCCTTTGGCGGTACTGACCCGAGGTGGTGAAGATTATGAGCTGCTTTTTGCATTCCGTTCTACTCAGAACTCCGACGTGAGCGGAATACTTTCGAAGAGGTTGGGCGTGCCTGTTACGCGGATCGGCGCGATCACTAGAGAGAAGGGCGTCCGCGGTCTTCCCACGATTGGTGAGGGGCATCACTTTTAGCCTTCGGCTTTTCGTTAGATGAGAGGAAACGTACGTCTTCGGTAACGGCAGACGTCAAGCAACGCGCCGGCTGGGCCGATAAACCAGCGGTGAGACTCTCTTTGACTGGAAAATTCGTACTCGGTTCTTTGGCGGTCGCTGGCGCGGCTTCGTTGGTTCCGATCCTCGTAAGCAGCTTCGGAATCGATTTCTGGAGCGGTGGAATTCGCTTCTTCGTGGCGCTCGGAGTGGGCGGCGGGCTTGGCTTCTTCCTCTCTCGAATGATCGGTGCAAAATTCAATTTGTTGCGAAACGCGACGGAGCGAATTCGCGAAGGTGATCTTCGGGTCGAGATCCAGACTTCTCCCGAGTCGCGATTACGCGACGAGATGGATGATCTCGCCGAGAGCCTATCCGGCATGCTCGAACGACTCCGCACCCTCGTTTCCGAAGTGCAGAGCACCGCGGGTTCCGTGACGGCGTCTTCGACGGGACTCGAATCTTCTCTTGATCGCTTGCAGGCGACGAGCGAAGAAATTTCCAACACCGTCGCGCTCGTCGCGAGTGGCGTTGAGCAAGAGCAGGAACTTCTCGATCAAGCCTCGTCGCGCATGGCCGAAGTCTCCAGCGAAATCGATCTCAACGCCGGCCGCGCGCGAGAAGCCTTCGGCTTTGCCGCAGAAGCGAATCAGAAAGCGGGCACCGGCGTCGAAGTAGCGCGCTTAGCGATTGAGAAAATGAAGGCGGTCTTCGAACGTGCGGAGAGCACAGGCGACAAGGTCTTCGAACTCGAAGCCAAGACCCGCCACGTTCATCAAATTACGGAGATCATCACCTCCGTCGCACACCGAACTAATTTGCTTTCGCTCAACGCTTCCATCGAGGCGGCGCGAGCGGGCGAAGCGGGACGAGGCTTCTCCGTCGTCGCTGACGAAATTCGCAAGCTGTCTGAGAACGCGGGTCGAAGCGCTGATGAGATCAGCCAGTTGATGCATGAGATTCAAGCCGACACGGCGATGGTCGCGGACGAAATGCGCCAGTCGAGTCAGGTCATCGGCGAAGGCCGTGAAGACGTCAATACGATCGCCGGCGCCCTGGCACAGATCAGCATGGCAGTCTCGGAGGCGGCGAGGCGATCCGAGGAGATCTTCCATGGTGCCGATAGCCATTCGCTGAATGCGCAGAGCATGGTCGCAGCGATCGAAGAGATCGCGAAGGTCGCCGGGGGTAACGGTCGTTCCGTCGCCGAGCTAGGTGGCACGATGGACGGGCAGCTTCGGACCATCGACGAGATTCATCACGCGTCTGAGCGCGTCACCGAATTGGCCGCTGAACTTGAGAGATCGCTCACGATCTTCCGCACCGGCGCCGACGGACACCCTGCGCCATCGGTCTCGGGGTCTACGATGTCGACGGCATGGCCGGACGAAGAGATTGCTGTGAGGTCGCACCGGGAATCCGCGCCGAGACGAGCGCGCGCCGCCCAAGCTGAAGCGCCGCCGGCGAAGACCCCTCGCGCTCCGAAGGGCCGGCCCGCGCGTTCGCCGGAGGATCGGTTTTGACAGCGAGCCTGATGCCGCGGTCCGATACAGACCGACAGTTGATGTTCATCTTCGGAGACGTACGTTATGCGATGCCAATTGCATGGGTTGTCGAAGTGGCTGAGAAGGATCGCGTGACCAGCGTGCCGTCCCTCGCACTTCCCGTGGGCGGTGTAATGAATTGGAATGGCGAAGCACTTCCCGTCGTTGCAACGGAGCTCTTGCTTGGCCAGGAAGGCGACGAAGCTGGGGCAACGCCCTTTGGTGCTGCAACGACCGTCGGATACGCCCAAGAGCAGGTTCTCGTGATTTCCGCTTCGCTTGGAAGTTCGGCTCGCATGGGCATGCCCGTGGATCGAGTGATCGGTCTCATGGATGGGCCGATAGAACAAACATTAAAACAGCCCGGTCAAATGGTCGTTGAACGACGTCCCGTTGAAGGGCGATTAGTTCACATTCTCGACCCTGAGGCGCTTGTCGCTCGCGGGGAAAAGGTAATCGCGAATGCCACGCTCTAGCTTTTGCTAGGTGAGTGGGATTTATGGAGAGAGTAAAATGGCTCGAGTACTCATTGCTGATGATGCATCCTTTATGCGTCAGATGATCCGCGAGATCATCGAACCGGAGGGTCACGAAGTCGTGGGCGAAGCGACCAACGGTATCGAGGCGGTGGCGCTCTACGAAGAGCTTCTGCCCGATCTGGTCACGATGGACATCGTTATGCCCAAACGCTCAGGTATCGACGCGGTGAAGACTATTCTCGCGGAGAGCCCAACCGCATGCATCGTGATGTGTAGCGCTCTCGGTCAAGAGACCCTCGTGATGGAGGCCCTGCAGGCTGGCGCACGAGACTTTATCGTCAAGCCCTTCAAGCCCGAAAGCGTAATCGCGACGATCAAGAAGACCATCGAGAAGGCTGACTAACGTGGCTTTGGATATGGCCAAGTATCGAAGAATCTTTCTCGAGGAGTCGGCAGACCATCTCGCGGAGATCAGCCGTGCGTTGATCGATCTCGAAAAGGAGATGGATAATGCCCCAGCGATCGACACCATCTTTCGTATGGCGCATTCGATCAAGTCGATGGCGGCTTCCCTTGGCTACGACCCCGTCGCCGATCTCTCTCATCGGATTGAAGACCGGATGGAAGGAGTGCGCGCCTCTGGGCGCGTTAGCGACTTTGAAGAGTTAGAGCTGCTCTTTCGCAGCCTCGAGGCGCTTGAGACGATGGTGGCTGCGATCTCCGGCGAACAGGGGCCAGCGCCCGCAGATGCGGCGCTGATCGGTGCGCTCGCGGCACAAGCCACGGAGCTTGCCGATCCATTGCCCTCTGCACTGCCCTCCGATTCCCCCGACGCGGTGGGGGGCGAACCAAAAAAAGTCTAGGGCTAGAGCTCGCTGCTGATGCGGCGGGCGATGCGTCTGGGATCGCGGAAGCGGCTCAGGCGGTGGGCGCAGACTTGCCTTCAGAAATGCTAGTCAAAAGAGTCTCCCAGGCAGAGGGTGTCTTCAGTCCAGCCCTGGCGGCCGAATTCGCCGTGACTAATCCTTCTGGTTCGGGATCTAAGTCCGGGGAGGAGGCTGCTGCGCCGATTGCGCCGCCCTTAACGCCGACCGTCCGAGTCCGCACCGAGACCCTCGACCGCTTCTTATCCGCGGTGGGGGAAGTGATTTTAAGCTCGAGCCAGCTCCGCACAGGTGTCGCGCCTTACGCGAAAGATCCAGAGGTCGCCGACGGCTTCGACCGCGTCGATCGTCGCGTCTCAGAGCTGCAGCGTCGTGTGCTTGAGCTGCGCACCGCCCCGCTCGTGCGGGTGACGGATAATCTCCCCCGCGCAGCTAGGCAGGTCGCAGAGAAACTCGGCAAGCGGGTAGAGGTCGAGATCCTTGGTGCCGAGCTCGAACTCGACCTATCGATTCTGGACCGTTTGGGTGAGCCGCTCCTCCATCTGGTTCGGAACGCGGTCGATCATGGTCTCGAAACGCCGGAGAATCGCGTTGTGGCCGGGAAGCCCGAAATCGGTCGCATTCGGATTGAAGCGCGCCGCCACAAAGACTCGATCGAAATCGATGTGTCGGACGATGGCAAGGGACTCGATCTCGCTTCGGTCTGTCGTCGTGCGATCGAGGCCGGGTTGATTCATCCTGATCTCGCTGAAGATCTTCCCGTTGAAGAAGTTGCGGCGTTCGTCTTCCATCCGGGGCTCTCGACTGCGCAAGGGATTTCAGAAGTCTCGGGTCGTGGCGTCGGAATGGACGCCGTGAAGGCGACGGTGGAAAGCCTGGGTGGCGGGGTGGAGCTTCGCACCCAAGCGGGGCAGGGGACCACAACGACGCTCGTCGTTCCGATCACGGCCGCTGTGCAGCGCGTGTTACTCGTCGGCATCGCAGAGGAACGGGTCGCGATTCCGATCGGCAAGGTCGAGCGAATCATGGAAGTTCCGATCGACACGATTGAAGAGACGGCCGGGGAAGCGTTCGCATTGATCGGTAGCGAACCCTTGCCGGTTCTCGATCTTGCGAAGAAACTTCGGATTGAGAACAGCACCTCGGGGCAGATCTCAGTTCCTCTGGTGATTTCCGAAATTCGCGGAGAACGAATAGCTTTGCGGGTCGATCGTTTCGCAGGGCAGCAAGAATTCTACGTGAAGCCGGTGCCAGAACTTTTTTCGAAGGTTCGGATTCTATCGGGCCTCACCGTCCTCGACGACGGGAGCCCCGTGTTCCTGCTCGATCTGAATCAGTTGGGTTAGTCGTGGACGAACACGCTAAACACGATATCGAAAGACTGGCGGAGTTTGCCTCGGCGGGCGCCCAGCAGGCTGCTGAGGCTTTCGGGCAAATCGTTGGGCAGCGGATCGAAGCGTTCGCGCCGATTGTTGTTGAGAGCGGTCCATCTTCGAGCGCCGGAGATCCCTACGCGACTGGTGTTTTCTTCGAGCTATACGGCTGCCTTGATGCGATCGTCGGAATCGTGTTTCCAGGCCGTGCGAGCGACGCGCTCGTACGACGGATCGTCGGCATCGAATCCGGTGAACTCGAAACAACGATCGTGGAGTCCGCGATCATGGAAGTCGGGAATATCCTCGCGTCGCACGTGGCGAGTGCAATCGCGGACCGAATCGGCGAACGGCTGCTGCCCTCGATTCCGTCTCTTGCGATAGCGGATGCCCAGATCGAACTAGAAGCATTCATCGAGCGTGCAGTAGGCCCCGAAGCGCTCCGTATCGAGACAGGGTTGTCCAACTCAGAGGGCACGCTGGGTGGCTATTTGGTGTTCGTGCCAACCTCCTGATTGGATCTTGTCGTCTGGGGACGGCGCTATCCCCCAGCCGAGCCTGCCGCCTGCATTGTTCGCCGCCGGTTTGATACGCTCCTGCCTGTTGAATCGATTAGCGATTCCCATTTCGGAGTGAGCCCCCTTGGATTCTGTGCGACTACGCGAGCTGCTGGAATCGGTGCGTTCCGGCGCCGTCGATATCGACGCCGCGGCGGATCAGCTCGCGCGGTTGCCCTTTGTCGATTCGGCCGGCGCGCGGATTGATACCCATCGTGAGCTTAGGCAAGGCATTCCAGAGGTCGTCTACGGCGCGGCTAAGACGGCGCAACAGGTCATCGAAATTGCGCGTGCACTGAACGCGGAAGGCCAGGACGTACTCGTCACTCGTCTCGATGTAGAGAAGGCAAGCGAGGTCATCGAAGCGATTCCTGAAGCCCGCTACGACGCTGTGTCGAGACTCCTTGTGCTAGGCGACGAAGACGTTCGCTTGCAAGGCAAGGGAACAATTCTTGTCGTGTCCGCCGGCACTGCGGATCTACCGGTTGCTGCGGAGGCAGTCGGTGTCGCCGAACGCTTTGGGAACAACGTCGAACTCTTGCAAGACGTAGGCGTAGCAGGGCTGCATCGTTTGCTGGCCTCGCTCGATGTGATCCGTTCTGCGCGGGTACTGATCGTCGTGGCAGGGATGGAGGGCGCGCTCCCCTCTGTGATCGGCGGACTCGTCGACAAGCCGGTGATCGCAGTTCCGACGAGTGTTGGATACGGCGCTTCCCTGGGTGGTGTTACGGCCTTGTTGGGGATGTTGACCAGCTGCGCGTCGAACGTCACGACCGTGAATATCGATAACGGTTTCGGTGCTGCTCACGTAGCGACTCTAATCAACCGGCTCTGATTAACGGCCTCTGACCAACCGCCGCTGAGTTCATGGTCTGCGATCGGCCCTTGCCTCGCACAGGCGCCCTCGTCGCTCAAGGTTGGCAATCCCGAGGCGAGAGATTGTCGCCGCGCTGCGGGCCGAGTAGCCTCCCCCTTGTGAGTCAACGCATTCTTCATCTCGACGCATTCTCCGGCGCTGCCGGGAACATGTTTATGGGCGCCTTGCTCGACCTCGGTCTGTCGCGGAAAGCGCTGCTCGAAGGTCTCGCGCCCCTCGGTCTCGAATTTAAGCTCGTCGTGAAACGAGTTGATCGAAACGGCTTTGCAGCGCGTTATGTCGATGTGCGTGTGCCCGTCTCCGAAGCCAAACGCAAGGCGGAGAAGAAGGCGCACGGGCACGCGAAGAGCCCTTCCGCTCACGGCCATTCGCATTCGGATGACCATGGACATGAGCACGGACACGGTCACTCGCATGCCGGCGCGCACGGCCACGGTCGAAAGTATGCGGAGATTCGCGATCTGATCGCGGGGTCGAAGCTTGGAGCCGACGTTCGAGATCGGTCCCTCGCGATCTTCGAAGTGCTCGGTCGGGCGGAAGCGAAGGTCCACGGTGCGAAGCTCGAAGACGTACATTTTCACGAGGTCGGGGCGGTCGACGCGATCGTCGATGTAGTCGCGGCTGCGGTCGGGCTCGAGCTGCTCGGCGTCGACCGAGTGACCTGTTCCCCGGTTGCGATCGGGCACGGGACGATTGCTTCGGATCATGGCCTGCTCCCGCTGCCCGCTCCGGCGACTCTCGAGTTACTTGTGGGCCTCCCTACAGTGCCGGCGGGGGTTGCATGGGAAACGCTCACGCCGACGGGCGCCGCGATCCTTAAGACCGTAGTGGATGAGTTCGGAGTATTGCCGGCGATGACCGTGGAGAAGGTGGGATACGGGGCGGGCAACGATCGGCCTGGGCACCTGCCTAACGTTCTTCGCGCGACGCTGGGTCGTTCCGGTGGCCTATCCGGAGACCGCGTCGTCTGTATCGAGACCAATCTAGATGATCTCATTCCCGAGCATTTCGACTATCTGATGGAGCGGCTCTTCGAAGAAGGGGCGTTGGATGTTTCGCTGCAGCATCTACAGATGAAGAAGAATCGCCCCGGCTTTTTGGTGCGCGTTTTGGCCAAGCCGATGGATCGCGACAAGTTGGCTCGGATTCTTTTCGCCGAGTCGACGGCGATTGGGGTCCGCGTTGCCGAGTGGGATCGCCTGATCCTAGAGCGATCAAACCAGAAGCTGAAGACGCCCCTGGGAACCGTTTCGGTCAAACTGATCCGCAGTCCAGAGGGCGAACTCGAATGCTCCCCGGAATACGATGATTGTAAACGGCTCGCTCGCAAACACGGTATTCCGCTTCGCCAAGTCGTCGAACGCGTACGCGAACAGGCGAGGCGGGACTTCGCCGAATGACGCTCGGGCCTTCGCAAGTCGAAGCGACGGTCGATGTCGCCCCCTTCGATCTTCGCCCGGAAGCGGGCACGGAAACCGGTTCGGTGGCGCTCTGTCTTCACGGGCTAACGGGGACACCCTACGAGGTGCGGCCGGTCGCCGAAGCACTCGTTTCACGTGGCGTTCGCGCGGTTGGCATCTGGATGGCAGGGCATAACGGCACGGTTGATGATCTTGCGGCCACGCGCCATGAAGAGTGGGTTGAGCTGGCGCGCACGGAGCTAGCGTCCCTGCGTGCAGAGCACGAGTGCGTGTATCTGGTTGGGGTCTCACTGGGAGGCCTGGTCAGCCTGCGTCTCGCGGAGACGGAGAGAATCGAGGGGATCGTAACGGTCGGAGCGCCACTTCAATTGGCGCCTCCTATTCCGCTGCTGATTCCGCTCCTGCGTCTGATTCGGAAGTCGCGTCCGAAGAAACCGTCCGGCCTCGCGGATCCGGAAGCGTTGGCAAGGCATCCACAATTTCCGGCGATGCCTTTCAATGCCGTGTTCGAATTGATTCGCTTGCAAAAAAAAGTCATTCCCGATTTGGCCCGAATCGATGCGCCGATCCTGGTGGCGCATGGCGCTCTGGATCAAACGGTCCGTCCCCGAGACGCTAGGCGTCTATTCGAGTCGGTGGGTACGGATTCGGGCCGCAAGCGCCTCATGCTGCTAGAGCGCTCGGCCCATGTTGCGACCGTGGACTACGACGGAGCGGAGTTTGCGGAGACGGCCGCGGCGTTTTTACTCGCTCAAACCTAATGCGGCGACCCTATTCAGGGGACCCGTACTAGGAAGGATCACCTCGTTTTGATCCTAGAGGCTGAATTGGGTGTCTGGGGGACTTCTCCGGGAAGGACAAGACCTAACTAGGGTTGGCTCTCGTCGATTTGCGGCTTGGCTGCGGATATGACCGCTCCTTTCATCCGTCGGGAGCTTCGACTCCTCCCCGCCGCCTTTCGCGTCGACGGGGCCGCTGATTTGTTCGACCTCATGCTCTTTGCCGCCCGCGTTTTTCGGCGGTGAGCGCACTGTCCATGAGCTTCTTCCCGCCGCGCGCGTGGACTAGTTCCCTCGAGCGACGTGCTGTGGCTCGGGCTTCCTGAAGCCCGCTATCGTTGCGGCGCGACGTCTGTACGACGTCGAGCATGCGGGGCATCACCTTGGATTCCGAACATCGTATCGACCCGGCTAATGTGAGCCTGGACCCCACGCTTCGCGCTGATGCGCGATGGGGTTCCTTACTTGTGGAACTGTTTGGGCTCGATGCGTCGGCGGACGAAATCACGGCCGTTTCAGATCGGCAGCAGGAAGATCGAAGGTTGGCAGGCGACGACTATTTCCAGTTGTCGACGTCCAGAGGCGCACTCGACCTTAGGCCGCCGGGGCAACATTCGCGTCCTGGCATTCGCGCAACTTTTCCGCCGGACCGCGGCGGGGCAGGCCGCAACCCACTCGTGCGTGCCTTCGGGAAACGAACGCTTCGGATCTTTGATTTGACTGCTGGATTAGGCGGCGACGCCTACCGGCTCGCACGTGCAGGCCACGCCGTCCGGGCGTCCGAAAGGGACTCCGCGGTCTTCGCGCTGCTCGCGAGCGGCTGGCGCGCGGCTTGCGAAGCAGGTTCAGTGCCCGAGACTATCGCGAATCGACTCGAATTCACGCATCAGGATGGCGATGCTTTGTTGTCGTCGATAGAAGGTCTCGATCAAGGTGTGTACATAGACCCTATGTATCCACCGCCTAAACGCTCTAGCGCGAAGCCGCGACGGGAGTTACAGGTCCTCCGGGCTTTGCTCGGTGGGCAAACGGATGCTGCCGAGTTAGTTGAACGAGCACGTCCCTATGCGGCGCGAGTGGTGGTTAAACGACCGCACCACGCCGAGGCGCTTGTCCCGGGAGCGAGTTTTGAAGTCGAGACGAAACTCGTTCGTTTCGATGTCTATGTGAATCCAGAGAAGATGAGCCCGTCTGCGAAGTTGGCTTCAAGTTCGACGGCGGCGGAAATATTATGAGCGAATTGTGGTGCTATGCCGAGAGTCTGCCGGACGAAGGAGAGGTCGTACTCTCTGCTGAAGAGGCACGCCATGTTTCGGCGAGGCGGCTCAAAGTGGGTGATAAGCTAGTTGTCTTCGACGGGGCCGGTCGTGTGGCGCAGGCTCAACTTACGTCAATGGCGCGACGCGAAACGAAAGTTGAAGTGGCGTCGATAGAGTTAATTGCCGCGCCGCCGGAAGAGTTCGTGATCGCGTCGGCGATTCCTAAGGGCGATCGCCTATCGACGATGCTTCAGATGTTGTCGCAGCTGGGTGCTGTGAGATGGCAGCCTCTTGTGCTTGAGGATTCCGCCGTACGAAAGATTGATCCATCGTCTTCTCGTTCGCAGCGGATCCTGATCGAGAGCGCAAAAGTTGCTCGTCGCGCCTGGGTTCTTGCGATCGACGAGCCCACTGATTTGGAAACCGCCATCGAGCGTCACGGCGCGGGTGGGTCGGTTGTGTTTGGTGATCGCGAAGGAAAAGCTGCACCCTTCGGAGGGGGGACCCGGCTCATTCTGATCGGGCCCGAAGCGGGCTTTACGGAGTCGGAGCGTGGGCGGCTGCTGAAGCGAGAAGCGCGTCCCGTATCTTTTGGCGCTTATAATCTAAGGATCGAAGTCGCGGCGATCGCGGCGGCGACCGCGCATAACATTAGCGCTGGGCATAACGCTGGGCATCGCGGAGCCGACGGCGCTTCCGAGGAGACGAATTAATGTCCGGGGCAGGCAAGGGATTTCTCGTACGAATTCTGCTTGCGTCGGTTTACGATCTGGCGGCGCGAGACGCCACTCGATTCGGCCGAGTTTTGGCTGGGCTCGAAGTACCCGAGAGCGACACCGAAAAACTCGATCGTTTTCTGGACGACTTGGGATACGCCTGGATCGAAGGGATCGGGAATCCCGCGGCGGCACTTTTCCTGGGGTAAATGTTATGCGGTCCACGACTCGCGGGCGATGAAACTCCGCATCATCCCGCTCAGTCTTCCGAGTCGGTCGTCGCAGAGTCTTCTTCGAGCAAGCGGATCGTTCCGAAGAGTTCCGGGAACTTGCCCTTCTTGTTGCTGTAGAAGGCTCGAATCACGTCCATGTCTTCGCGGAGGTTACCGCTCGGATAGAAGGCTAGACCGAAGCCGCCGACCTTCCGCTCGTAGTCGAGAAAGCTCATGATGATTGGGACCTTGGCTTCACGGGCGATGTGATAGAAGCCAGATTTCCAGTGGTCGACGTGGCTTCGTGTGCCTTCCGCGGGAACTGCAAGGCCAAGCTCTTCATAGTCTTCGAAGACGCGGGCGAGGCTGGTGACGACGTTTTCTCTCCTGTCTCGACGAACGGGGATCCCGCCGAGCGCACGCATGAAGAAGCCGATCGGTGGTTTGAAGAGCGTGTGCTTGCCTATCCACGACATTTCGATCTCGAAGTACTCGGCGAAGGCGAGCAGGTACGCGAAATCCCAATTCGACGTGTGTGGCGCGGCGATCATTACGTAGCGCGGTACGTCGGGTCGAACGCCTTCGGGCTTCCATCCCGTCGCCGCGAGAAAGGCTCGCGCAACAAAGTGTCTTACAGGCCGTTTCGACATTACGTAAGAGTAGCGAGCGGCGAGACGATCGCCCGTCGGGCGATTGAGTTTGGCGCCTTGGCCCGCGGCGACTCGTACCTGAGCCGTCTACACTCGCCCCACTCATGACCTATACCCAGCGCTCGATTCTCGCCGTCGCGATGTTGACCCAAGGCATCGCGGTTGGACTCACGGTCGGCATAGTCCCGATCTTCTTAGAACCCCTCGAACTCGCATTCGAAGCGCCGCGTACTGTGATCGCGAGCGGTCAGATCTTGATTATGCTGACGCTCACGATTGGCAGCATCGTGACGGGGATCGTTCTGGATCGAGGGCATGTTCGGGCTGCGATGCTCGTGGGTGCCTGCGGCATGATCAGTGCTCAAGTATTGGCCTCGGTCGCGCCGAACCTTTGGGTGCTCGGTATCGCGGCTGGCCTGGCGGGTTTTTCAATTCCTCCACTCGGGCCTTTAACCGCCGGGAAGTTGATTACCCACTATTTCGATCGCGGCCGCGGCCGCGCCATGGGTCTGATGAGCGTGGGGCCGCCACTTGGATCCGGCATATTTGCGGCATTCGCGGGCTGGCTCCTGCTCACGACTGAATGGCGAGACGTGTTCCAACTCTTTGCAGCAATCGCGGGGGTGGTCGTTGTTCCGCTCATCGTTTTGATTGTTCCGAGGCATTTTGACGATGTCCCGGCAGCTTCCGATTCGAGCGCGGATACGGGTTTGGCAATTGAGTTAGCAGCTAAATCCGGCGAAGTAGCTTCGGCCGGTCAGTCCATGGCCGATGTCGTGCGCAGCCCAGCCTTTCTCTGGGCAGGTGGCATGTTTGCCATCGTGGCCGGAATTACGACGGGGTGGACGGTGCATATCGCCGCTTATCTAGGCGCTGTTGGGCTCGATGAAGCGACGCGCTCGAATGTTCTTGCGGCGCAATTCTGGATGGGTGTCCCCGGAAGTATTGTATTCGGGATTCTCGCGGATCGAATCGGACTCAAGACTCTGTTATTCGGATCAATTGCGACGACTGCTGCATGTTATGGGGCGTTTTCCTTGGAGCCCGCCCCGGTCTTGGTGATGGGGCTCTCAGCTTTGGTGGGGTTCTCTATGGGTGGCGTGATTCCGCTCTATATGATGTTGCTTGGTAAAACGATCGGGGCCGAATCCCTCGGTCGCGCGATGGGTCTATCGAATCTAATGATGCTGCCCGTCATGTCGGCCGCAGTTCTTGTTGCTGCGTCGCTTTTCGAGTCGAACGGGAATTACCGATTCGCGCTCACAATTTTCGCCATCGCTCTGTTGGGCGGGCTCGTTTGCCTGCTTGGAGCTCATAGGAGTAATCGAGTCGCATGACCGGAGAAGCACAACAGGTCAAGGCATATACGTTTCGCGACGGGAAGCTCAAGTCTCCGGTGCTGCGTGTGCTGAATGCCGTGGGGCAAGCGGCTTCGGTTGTCGGCATGAAGCCCTCCCTCGATCCCGACTCGATTGTTGAGGCGGCAATTAAGGATGCAGGCTCGAGTGACTTCGGGGGCGATAGCTATCGCGAGCCCCTTGAGCGCCTAATGGATTCGATGGAGCGGGAAGCCAATCTATCGACCTTCGGACGTGTGGTTGTACGCAGGATGGTCACGACACAGCTCGTGACGCGCATCCGACTTCAGGAGTGGACCAAGGCTAATCCGGCCGCGAAGGACGAAGAGATCCGCCGGCCTTGGGTAATTCTCGGAATGCCCAGAACAGGCACGAGCATTCTTTCGATTCTGCTTGGTCTGGATCCTATGGTCCGGCCGCTGCGGCAATGGGAGGCGAGGGCGGTTACGCCGCCTCCGACGCTGGCCACGAAATTTGATGATCCGCGGATCGCTGATGCTGAGAAGGGTATGGAAGGGCTAAGGGGGATGAATCCTGCGGTCGCCGCGATGCATCCTTTTGGTGCGATGCTCGCGGAGGAATGTATTCCCTTGATGATGTTGGACCTTCGCTGTCTCGGGATGGAGACCCAGGCGAGGGTGCCTAGTTACGGGGATTGGCTGCAGCAATGCGATATGCACCCGGCGTACGTGCAGCACAAGAAAGCCCTTCAGGCGCTTCAGAT
>DGPZ01000171.1:0-990 GCA_002390675.1 Deltaproteobacteria bacterium UBA4427 | reverse complement strand
CCTCGAGTTCTATCCAGATGCTCGTCTGATTTGGGCCCATCGTGATCCTGGCCCGGTGACGACTTCGGTGTCGAGCTTGAACTCGACTATGCAGTCGACTTTTACGCGGGATCTCGATCCCGTTCGGATTGGTCAGGATTGGAAGGCCAAGTTAAAGCACGCGGTCGGCGCGGGGATCGAATTCGACGAGCGGACTCCCGACGGATGGTGCGTGCACGTTCAATACAGCGAAATGATGAGAAACCCCTTGGCGACGATGCGCCAGATCTACGCGCATTTCGGGGAAACGCCGAGCGAACTGCATGAACGACGGATCTCAGCTTGGTTAGGCGAAAAGCCTCAGACTGCGCACGGCAAGCACGTATACGATCCGAAGGACTTCGGCTGGAGTTATGACGGCCTCGCCGAAGAATGGTCGCACTACACGAAGCGGTACGGAATCGAGCGCGAGAAGTAGTCTGTTTGCGTGGAGCTAGTTTCGCTTCGCAGGGACCCGCTGCGGCGCGTTTTGCGCCGCCGGCACGGCCTGGGCTGAGCCAGTAGTCCCGATGCCTAACATCCCTTAAAATCAGGTTTTCGTTTTTCAGCGAAAGCCTTCGGTCCTTCGACTGCATCCTTGCTCGCGAAGACCGCTTGGCCGTATTCGAACTCATGGGCGAGGGCTTCGTCGAGAGTCATCCCGTCGGTCTCATGTAGAGTGCGAGTAATTGCGGCGACCGCGAGAGGTCCGTTCCCTGCGACGACTTCGGCAATTTCGCGGGCCTTGGCGAGGGCCTGGCCGTCGGGGACCACATGGCCGATGAGGCCGATTTCGAGCGCTTCCCTGGCCGTGATGTGCTTCGCCGTGAGCAGAATCTCTGCGGCTTGGGTGTACGGAATTTGGCGGGGAAGCCGGACAGCTGAGCCCGCCATCGGATAGAGGGACCACTTTGCTTCGGAGACCCCAAAGCGCGCGCTTTCCCCTGCGACGCGAATTTCCATGGCTTGAAG
>DGPZ01000035.1:41013-41638 GCA_002390675.1 Deltaproteobacteria bacterium UBA4427 | reverse complement strand
AGACCTCAGCCCGCTCACGCTGTGCAACACCCAGCAGAAGATACGCCAGCGCCCACACAGCAGCGACTCGGGCCATGCGAGGCGAGTGTCGGTAACACGCCAATCCAACTCCCACGACGAGCGGAACCGTAAAGAGTGGATCGATCACCGATACGTTATTCCACGCAATACGCGCGTCTGTGAACGGCCAGAACAACTGGGTGCCATAAGAAGTACACGCATCGAGCAATCCGTGACTCCCATAGCCCAACAGGCATGCCCAATAGATCGCACGCGACGATAAGCGTCCGCGAACCAGCGGCCGTAGTACCAAGGCGCAAATCAGCGCGCCTACTGGAATGAACACCAGGGCATGGGTGAACTGCCTGTGATACTCAAGGAACAGGAGCGGATCCGCTGACGAGCGAATGAACACATCGAGATCAGGAGCCATGCCTGCGAGTGCGCCTAGCATTGCGACGGATCGAATCTGGTCCGGTTTCGCAACCACGAGGGCGGCCGCCGCACCAAGAGCGCCCTGACTTACTGGGTCCACAACCACGCCTTTCTGCGATACACACGCTCTACGCCATCCCCCATTCGCTCTCCAGCGGCAAGGTGCGCAGCTACCTGACTAAGAATCGCG
>DGPZ01000035.1:40254-40984 GCA_002390675.1 Deltaproteobacteria bacterium UBA4427 | reverse complement strand
CGGCCAATACCAATACAGGCCACCGAGTGCTCCGTACACAACACCAAACCATATAAAGAGCTCACGCTTAAATGAGGCCTTAGCCCGCTTGTGCCGCAATACCTGCATCGCGAACAACGTGCTTGGCAGGCCGCCCCCACGGCGAGTAGAAAGAGTGCATTTTCCGGAACGCGTACGACATCTTTGCCTCCGGCGATGCGTTTGTCATAAATGAACACCATCCAGGTCACAACGTTGATGCCAGTGAAGTAGCAGACAAACCAGCTCCACAGCGTCGGCTTAGCCCAGACTGAGCCATAGATTACCCTGGCGCCTCCCATTCTACATTTGAAAGCAAATTGACCGACAACTATGCACCGGCCGAGGGGCGGCACACTCAGTGACGGCATAACATACACGAATGGCCCGAATTGCCCGCGCACGATTTCTGTGTTGGGGCGGAATTTTCGAGCGTGCCCAAGGGGAACAGTCCATCAGACTTCGATCCTCCGCCGCGCCTTCCAGCCAAAGCCGTCTTGCAGTACACGACCCACTCCACGATCATCGCTGTCATGCCGAACTCCGCCCTCGCTCCCGATCAGAATGCCCGCTTCGACGCCATCATCGTCGGGGCAGGCTTTGCTGGCCTCTATATGCTCCACCAATTGCGCAAAGCCGGGCTGAGCGCGCGGGTCTACGAAGCGGGCAGTGACGTCGGAGGCACCTGGTATTGGAACCGTTATCCCGGCGC
>DGPZ01000035.1:0-40205 GCA_002390675.1 Deltaproteobacteria bacterium UBA4427 | reverse complement strand
TGGTCTTGGTCAGAGCGTTATGCGACGCAGCCCGAGATCCTCCGCTATGCGCAGCATGTCGCCGACCGCTTTGACCTGAACCGCGACATCCATTTCGAGCGCCGCGTCGAAACGGCGTACTACGACGAAGCCGCAGGCGTTTGGTCCGTTGCGACCGATGCAGGCGACGCGGGAAGTGCGCCACTTCTCATCATGGCGACGGGATGCCTCTCGGTTCCCCTGGTCCCCGAAATCGAGGGGCTGGACACGTTCAAGGGGCGCACACTCCAGGCAAGCCAGTGGCCCCACGAGCCCGTCAACTTCACGGGCGAGCGTGTCGGCGTAATCGGGACGGGCTCCTCCGCGATCCAGGCGATCCCCGAGATCGCAAAACAGGCGGCCCACCTCACCGTGCTCCAACGTACACCTAACTTCAGCGTCCCCGCTCACAACCGACAACTCGATCCCAAATTCGAGGCCGGCTTCAAGCAGAACTATCAAGAGCATCGGCGCTTCCATCGCCTCGGACTCTCCTCTGGCTTCGGTGATCTCGACATCGAACCCAAAGAGTTCGTCAACCCCACCGAGTCGGCGCTCCTTGCGACCGACGAGGAATGGGAGGCGATCTGCGAAGAGAGGTGGCAAGTGGGCGGGGCGATCTTCATGCGAGCCGCCCCTGACGTATTGGTCAGCGAGGAAGCAAACGCACGCCTCGCCGAATTCGTCCATAGCAAGATTCGCGCAACGGTCGAAGACCCGGAAACGGCGAAAGCGCTCTGTCCCACGACCTACCCGATCGGCACGAAGCGAATCTGTGTCGACACGGACTACTACGCGACCTACAACCGCGACACCGTTTCACTTGTCGATCTCAACCGCACGCCTATTAAACGAATCGACGCGACAGGCATTGCCCTCAGCTCCGAAACGAGCGGCGGAGAAAGCGAGCGGATAGAGCTCGACACGTTAGTTCTTGCTACCGGCTTCGACGCTATGACGGGCGCACTCGACCGAATTGATATCCGCGGCCGCGAAGGCGTCCGGCTTTCCGAGGCCTGGAACGAAGGGCCACGCACCTATCTCGGCTTGATGGTTTCCGGCTTCCCCAATTTCTTCACGATCACTGGCCCCGGCAGCCCATCTGTTCTTTCCAACATGCTGGTCTCGATCGAACAGCATGTCGACCTGATCATGGACTGCATTCGCGAGATGAAGACGCGAGGTGCGTCGACCGTCGATGCGGAAGAAGAGGCGCAGACGGGCTGGGTCGCACACGTGAACGATGTCGCGAATGCAACGCTAATGCCGAAGGCCGGGTCTTGGTATATGGGAGCGAACGTGCCGGGTAAACCGCGAGTGTTCATGCCCTATGGCGCCGGCGTCGGGATCTACCGAGAGATCTGCGACGGAATCGTCAAGGACGGGTGGCGGGGTTTCTCTTTCGAATGCTCCCAAGACGGCTGACGTGGTTGCCCAGATCCCGATTACCACGGCCACCGCAACCTCAGGCCAGGTGCTCGTTTGCTTTGGCACGAGGCGTAGACGGCCCGGGTCGTCCACCTTTCGATCATAGCTTCACCTAACTAGAGCTTCGATGAACATGTGTCCTCATTTCCGGGGCCGCCCGCGGTGAACTTTCAATGGAGACGTTAAGTGAACGAAGAGCGCTATGGATGGCTTCGATCCCAAAACTTGCGAGCGATTCTCGTATTCTCGACCGCAGCTTTTGCATTTGGATGCACAGGCGCGGCATCCTTCTCCCCTGCTACCGAGGCGAGTAAATCGGCAGGTACAGGCAGCGACGCCGCTATGTGGAATGACTCGAGCCTGCTCGAATGGGTGGCTGATCTCGCGGAAGACGAGGGGCGTTACAGCGAGCTTGCTGCCGTCCAGAGCTTCGAACAGCTGCAGTCGACGATCGAAGAAGTGAAGCAGATGGTCCTCGCTGATTCGGACACCGAACAAGAGGCCATCGAAGGCCTTCGCATGATTCTGAAGCACCTTGCGGTCTCGACGGGCGACACTCTTAACCTCGACTATCGCAATCCCCTTTTCGCAAAACAAGATCCGCGCACCCGCAACATTGGGGCGTACAACCCGGATGCGGAGTATGACCAGGCCCTCATCGACGGAAGGTTCGACTACAAACTCACGGGCCACCTGGGGAACGTGCCGTACGTGAGCATTACTGTTAACGGGAAAGCTGAAGGCAAGCTTAGTGAGATCGTCGCCTACCTCGACGACGCCGAGATCCGAAAGCACACGACACCCGGAGGACGCTATGTCCTTTGGCTCAGCAAGAAAAAGCCCGAGGAAGCCGGCGGCTGGCTCCCGCTGCCCGACTCCGCAAATGGCGTTGTTATTCGGCAGTATGTCGCAGACCGGACGCAGACTGAACTCGCAAGCTTCACGATCGAAGCGATCGGCGATCCCCTACCAAGTACCGATGCGGTCTCGGACGAAGAAATCGCCCTGCGGCTGAGGAAAGCCGCTGACTATCTCACAGTAAGTTCGACATGGCATCGAACGCTGCTCCCTGAGATGCGCGAGAGACCCAACCATTTCATTCCGAGTACAGGGGCAGGCATCGGGGCGAGTGCCGCCAATCGAGAAAACTACTACCAGATGGCTTACTACGAACTCGATGCTGGAGAATCTCTCGTGATCGATTTCGAGCCCCCGCCCGGAATTACGTACTGGAACCTCACTAGCGCCACATTCTGGCACGAGTCCCACCGCTATTTAACGGACCCCGTGAGCCTCACGTCGAGTGAAGTCGAGCGGCGGCCTGATGGGACGGTTCGGTTCCTGCTGTCGCGTGAGGATCCTGGCCATCCCAATTGGCTCAAGACCTTCGCTCATCGCCGCGGCTTTCTTATCTTCCGAATGCCTGGAGTGAGTAGTCACCCTGTGCCGAAGGTTCAGAGACTGCAGACGAGCCAGCTTGAGAAGGTCTTGTCTTCGGAATCGGCGCACCGGTGAGAACAACTAAGATAGCTTCGAATATCCTAGAGTATGCGCGACGAGTTCCAATCCTCAGTCGCGTATTCGACTTGAACAGCGAGCGGCTTGCTGTCTATTCGTTCGCGCTCGTCCGGGAACGAGCTGCGATGAGCATCGACGATTCGCCCCGCAGCCCAAATCGGAAGCGGACAGCACAGATCAAAGCGGCCTCTTGACAACCCCGTGCCGGGATCGATTCGCAGCGCACATACCGTGTAATATACGGACCAGCAGGGACCTAACGAACGGAGACGGAAAAGCGCATGAATCCCTATGAATGCCTCGGCGTCGAGCGAACTGCCTCCGCCGAGGAGATCAAGAAGGCTTACCGAAAGCTTGCACGAGAGACACACCCGGACCTCAATCCCGGTGACGCGGCGGCGGAGACTCGCTTCAAGGAGATCTCAGTCGCACATGATGTATTGGGCGACGAGATGCGGCGGCGAGATTTCGATGAATTCGGAGACGTCTCCCTTCGAGCTGGATTCGATGGAAAGCAAGCGCGCGCTCAGCAGGGACGATTCAGCTCACGCTTCGGCGCTTCGGGCGGAGCAACCAGCCAGAGCCGCGGCAATCAGTTCGACGGACTCGATGACCTATTGAAGCAGTTTCGTGGACGAGGCGACTTCGAGGGCCGCACGCGATTCCAAACTCGCGGAGACGACGTGGAGTCGTCCATGAAACTCGACTTCATCGAGGCAATTCAAGGCGGTGAGCGAAAGCTCTCGGTTCGTCGTCCCGCGGCCAACGGAAGACTCCTCAAGGAAACCGTCACTGTTCGTATTCCGCCAGGTGTCACCGACGGCGGCAAGCTGCGCATTCCCGGCAAGGGCGCCGAGGGGAGCGGAGGAGGTGCCGCCGGCGACCTTCTGATCCGGGTGCGCGTGTCGGATCACCCCGTCTTCCGAAGGCAGGGACGTCACCTCGAATTCGATCTGCCTCTCACGCTCGCCGAAGCCTTAGGCGGCGCGAGGATCGACGTGCCCACACTCGACGGCAAGGCCACACTCGCGATCCCCGCCGGCACGAGCAGCCACGCCCGACTTCGGCTGCGCGGCAAGGGGATCCCGGGCACCGGAGGTCGCGACCCGGGGCACCTCTTCGCGAACATCAAGATCGTGCTGCCGAAGGACCTCGATGCAGAAACGCTCGACGCACTCACGAGCCGTGATCAAGAAGATCCCCGAAAGGAGCTCTTCCAATGACACCACCACGACATTCCGAGATCCACGTGGTCCTTACCCATCTCTAGCTCGATGACGACGAGTGGCTCGATCGCCCTCGTCTGGCTCGTGGGAGTGGCTTGCGCCGAACACAAGGCCACCGTCAAAGCAGCTGTCGAGGATGGCCTTACTGCCGGTAGCGAGGCGCTCGCCCTGTTGGACGGTATACTCATGGCGAGGCCTAACCGTCGGCTGCGCGAAGCCATGATGCGTCCGCCCTTGGCAGGCAAAGCGTGACCGAGTTACCGTCGCGATACACGGGTAGGCTATTAACTTCTAGGCAAGCCCGACCGACGGATGAAGTTACTACCGATTTAGTAGACGGGTGACCAGCCTTGGTGAAAAGGTGAAACGACGGAATTGGCTGATAGCGACCCTTGCAGCACTATTTGTGCTGCAGACCCCGCTGTGCGTACTCGCCTGCCTGACGAATGCAGCCCAGGACGAGTCGACGGCTGAGACTCTCCACGCTTCGCCGCCGCCCTGTCACGAACAGGCACCTCACACACAGACACCAACGTCTGCTCCCGATAAGCCTGCGGATACTCATAATGACTGTGGCTGTGAGGACTCCTTCACAGCTGTTCTCGCAAGCGCAGACAAAACGTTCGCGAACGTCCAGACTTCACAGGCGATTGCGACGAAGGCACTCGAGGACCCGGTCGGCGCGGTTTTACGCAGCACGATCGACGTCCGGCTCAGCGAAGCCGACCTCCCGCCACCCGACATCCTTCTCCTGAAATCCACGCTTCTCATCTGATCACCCGATTTCTCTAAGTCGACCCACGCGCATCGCGCGGTGGATTTGGGCTGCTCTGTTTGCAGCGAAGACTAGACATCGGGAGATTCGTGGATGAAACCCATGATCTGTACAGGCGGAGCTACAGCTCTCGCCTTAGTCCTGCTCTTTTGTACGACCGCTCCGGCCGTCGCCAATGAAGCAGACCAGAAGAAGGCCCCAGAAACGACAACCGCGTTCGCGGATATCCAGGACTCGGTTCCGAATATCCCGCCGATACTCACGCTCGAGTGGTGCCTGGAGCGAGCCCGCGAGGCAAATCCAGCGCTTGCCGAAGCGACTGCGCTGGCCTTAGCGGCAGAGCACCGCATCCGCCCCGCTGGAGCCCTCGATGATCCGCGCTTGGCGTACGACGTCAGCAATATTCCCACCGGAGACTTCGACTTCGACTCGACGCCACTCTCCGGTCATCAGTTGGGGCTCAGACAGAAGCTGCCCTTCCCGGGCCTGCTCTCGAGTCGCAGAACCGCTGCTAGGCGAGGCTACGAATCTTCAGACCTTCTCGTTGAAGACAGACGGCTCCTTACGGAAGGCGCGGTTGAGTCCGCTTGGGCTGAACTCGCCTTCGCCCAGCAAGCCCTCGATATCACCGACCGGAACATCGACCTACTTCGCCAACTGGCCGCGACCGCCGAGTCCAGATACCGAGTCGGGAGTGGAATCCAGCAGGATGTGCTGCGAGCGCACGTGGAACTCACCGCACTTCTTCAGGAACGCCTACGGCGTGAAGAATCAATAGAGCGGACCAGTTCTCGTCTTATCGAGCTGCTTGATTTGCCCGCCGAGACCGACCTGCCACGCACGGCCGATCTGAACTCGGCGGAAACAGTTCCGCCGCTCCCAACTCTTCTCGCGAGTCTCGGGGAGAAGAACGCGCGACTCCGCTCCGCCGAAAAGAGAGTGGAGGAAGCACGCCTTCGCATTCGCGTGGCCGAGCTTGAAGGCCTTCCGGATGTTGACCTGGGAATCGGCTACCGCGTGCGGAAGAGTGTGCCCGGCGATCCTGTCGACGGAGACAATTTCCTCTCGGCCGGATTCACAGTGCGACTTCCCCTCAACCGCGCAAAATGGCGATCAAAAGTCGCCGAACAAGAGTCCCTCCTCCGACGTGCGCAAGCGCAGCTTCGAGGCATACGAGCCCAGCTCGGCTCGCAGACTCGAAGTGCACACGCAGAGCTCGTTCGCGCGTCATCCGAAGAAGCGCTGCTCGAAACCGGGCTCGTTCCACAGGCCCGCCAGTCCCTCGCAGCCAGCCGATCGGGCTACAAAGTCGGGCGCGTCGATTTCCTCAGCCTGCTCGACAGTCAGGTACGACTAATCGGCGCAGAGCTTCAACTCGTCCGCGCTCGCGCGGACAAACGCCGGGCCTTTGCTGCACTCGAAACCGCATCCGGGGAGACGCTCAGATGAATTCAAGAATCGTTCTGATAATCGTCATTGCTGTTGTCGCTCTCGCTTCCGGATGGTGGGGGCGAGGAATGGTGTTAAGCCAGCACGCGACGGACTCGGGCGCAGACAGTACTGCTAGCGACGGGCCCTGCCCTCGCGATGCACAACCGCTTTACTGGAAGGCTCCCATGGATCCGAGTTACGTGCGCGAAGCGCCGGGCAAGTCTCCCATGGGCATGGACCTCGTGCCGGAATGCCCCAGCCTGGCGAACTCGGCTCCAGAGGGCGCGGTCGTGATCGACGCCGCCACCGTGCAAAACATCGGCGTACGCACAGCACCCGTCGAGAGGCGTGATCTTTCCCGAGCGGTGAGAGCCGTCGGTAGAGTCGCCTACGACGAGCGACGAGTCGTTCACGTCCACACTAAGGTCCAGGGCTGGATCGAGAATCTCTCCGTCGACTTTGTTGGCCAAAAAGTGAAGCGAGGCCGACCGCTACTTGAGATCTACTCCCCTGAACTCGTGGCCACACAAGAGGAACTCCTGCTCGCGGCGCGATATCGCGACTCGACTAAGGGCAGTCCCTTCCCGGATGTGCGCGGCGGAGGTGACTCGCTCTTCGAAGCAACAAAGCGTCGCTTGGCGCTCTGGGATATTGCCGACAGAGATGTAGTGCGCCTTCTCGAAACGGGCGAGGTCAAGCGAACACTCACTCTCTATGCCCCTGCCTCGGGATTCATTACCCGCCTAGGTGTTCGCTCGGGCATGCAGGTGCAGCCTAACACCCATCTCTACACCATCGCCGACCTGTCGCGCGTGTGGGTGGTGGCTGACGTGTACGACTTCGAACTCCCCTGGCTTTCGCTCGGCCAGATGGCAGAAGTCGAGCTGGCTTATCTGCCCGGTGTGCCAATGAAGGGAGAGCTCACGTACATCGCTCCTTTTCTTGACCCCAAAACGCGAACAGTCGAGGTCCGCCTCGAACTCGACAATCCGGACGGCAAACTCAAACCTGAGATGTTCGGAAATGCCATCATCGCGGGAGAACCGCGCCTGAACGCGCTCGCCATTCCGAGCGACGCCGTGATTCGGTCCGGAACCCGCACCATCGCCGTTGTCGCACTCGGCGAAGGTCAGTTCGAGCCCCGAGACATCGAACTCGGACTCGACAGTGGAGACGGCTGGCTCGAGGTGCTCGCCGGCCTGAAACAGGGCGAAGACGTCGTCGTCTCTAGCCAGTTTCTGATTGACAGCGAAAGCAACTTGCAAGAGGCCGTCAAAAAGCTGCTTGCCGCACGAGCGGACGACGCGTCCAAAGAAGAGATGAACCACTCCGGGCATAACATGCCAACAGGCCATGAAGCGCCAAGTCAGACGCAGATCAAGCAAGACGGGCATCGGGTGCCGTATGACCAGTCCATACACGAAGAGCATCCGGCGCCTATGCACGACCACTCCCAGACGGAAAAGGAGTAGTCGACATGCTGAGAAAGATTGTAGAAGGTTCCGCCAGAAACCCGTTTCTCGTCGCGCTCGGTATCGCAGGACTCCTTGTTTGGGGCACCTACGCGGTCGTTAACACACCGCTTGATGCCATCCCGGACCTCTCAGACGTCCAGGTCATCGTCTTCACCGAGTATCCCGGCCAGGCACCTCAGGTCGTAGAGGATCAGGTCACCTACCCGCTCTCGACCGCAATGCTCGCCGTTCCTTTTGCGAAAGTCGTTCGCGGTTACTCTTTTTTCGGATTCTCGTTTGTCTACATTATTTTTGAAGACGGCACGGATCTATATTGGGCGAGAAGTCGTGTTCTTGAATCGCTTAACTTCGTTTCCGGACGCCTTCCTGATGGCATAACGCCGACGCTCGGTCCAGACGCCACCGGCGTGGGTTGGATCTATGAATACGCCTTAGTCGACAGGACTGGAAAGCATGACCTGGCTGAGCTTCGCTCGATTCAGGACTGGCACCTTCGCTATGAGCTGCAAACAGTCCCGGGCGTAGCGGAAGTCGCAAGCGTCGGTGGTCATGTCCGCCAATATCAGGTTGAAGTCGACCCCAATAAACTAACGGCCTTCGGCCTCTCTCTGACCCACGTTCGACATGCCATCAAACGAAGCAATGCGGATATCGGCGGGAAGCTGATCGAACAGGCTGAGACCGAGTTTATGGTCCGTGGTCGCGGCTACGTAGAGTCGGTCGAAGACCTTGAAGAAGTGGCGGTGGGAGCGAGTGAATCCGGCACGCCCATCCTCCTGAAGAACATTGCCACCGTTTCTCTCGGGCCCGAGCTTCGAAGAGGCCTCACCGATCTGGATGGCGAAGGCGACGTGGCAGCCGGCATCGTCATCATGCGCTTTGGCGAGAACGCGCTCGAAACGATTCGAAACGTCAAAACGAAACTCGCAGAACTCGAACTGAACCTTCCGCCCGGTGTTGAGATTGTCACCGTCTACGACCGCGAGCCGCTTATCGAGCGCGCCATCGAAAACCTGAGCGAGAAGCTCCTCCAGCAGGGGCTGATCGTCGCACTCATTTGCTTCGCATTTCTCGTGCACGTGAGAAGCGCCCTCGTCGCGATCCTGCTTCTCCCGTTAGGCATCCTCTTTTCCTTCATCGTGATGTACCACCAAGGCATCAACGCAAACATCATGTCGCTTGGCGGAATAGCCATTGCCATCGGTACGATGATTGACGCCGGCATCGTCATGGTCGAGAACGCCCACAAGCATCTCGAACGCGACGCCGGAAAGAAGCCACGCATCGAGATCCTCATCGACGCGGCAGTCGAAGTCGGCCCCTCTCTTTTCTTCTCACTGCTCATCGTCACCGTATCCTTCCTCCCCATCTTCGCCCTCGAAGCGCAGGAAGGACGACTCTTCAAACCCCTCGCCTTCACGAAGACCTACGCAATGGCGGGCGCCGCTCTGCTGTCGATCACCGTCGTTCCCGCCCTGATGGTCTGGCTCGTGCGTGGAAAGATCCTCCCGGAGGAAAGAAACCCACTTAACAGAGCCGTGCTCTGGATCTACAGGCCAGTGCTCGCCGCTGCTCTCAAGCACCGCTTCGTTGTACTCGCCCTCGCTCTGTTGCTACTCGCGTCCAGCATCTATCCGCTCAAGCAAATCGGGTCCGAGTTCATGCCGCCTCTCAACGAAGGCGACCTGCTGTACATGCCAACCACTCTGCCGGGTCTCTCGATTACGAAGGCCCGGGAGATTCTGCAGCAAACCGACCGAATCATTGCCACTGTGCCCGAAGTGGAGCGCGTGTTCGGAAAGATTGGCCGGGCGGATACGGCAACAGACCCGGCACCGCTATCTATGATCGAGACCACGATCACCCTCAAACCCCGGAGTGAATGGCGTCCAGGGATGACGCCCCAGAAGCTCATCGCCGAACTCGACGGCATGATTCGCTTTCCAGGCCTAACAAATTCTTGGACGATGCCTATTAAGACGCGCATCGACATGCTCTCGACCGGAATCAAAACGCCCGTCGGCATAAAGGTCTCGGGCCCGGACCTCTCGGTTCTCGAAAGTCTCGGTGAGCAGATCGAAGCGACGCTTCGTGAGGTGCCCGGAACGCTTAGCGTCTACTCCGAACGCGTCGTTGGCGGCAACTACCTGGATATCGACATCGACCGCAAAAAAATTGCCCGCTACGGCCTGACCGTCGGCGACGTTCAGGACGTGATTCAGACGGCGATTGGCGGCATGAACATAAGCCAGACCGTGGAAGGACTCGAGCGGTACCCGATTAACCTCAGGTACAGCCGCGAGCTTAGAGACGACATTTCCTCGCTCCGCCGCGTGCTCGTTTCGACGCCAGGCGGAGAACCCGTTCCCCTTGAGCAGCTGGCCACGCTCCAATTCGCCAAGGGACCGCCCGCAATCAAGACAGAGAACGCACGGCCTAATGCGTGGGTCTACGTCGACCTGGAAGGCATCGATGTCGGTACCTACGTGAAGAACGCTAAGAAGGTCCTCGAAAACGAACTTGTGCTCCCGCCAGGCTACACGCTCATCTGGAGTGGCCAGTTCGAGTATCTGGAACGCGCTCAGAATCGACTCATGCTCATCGTGCCGCTCACGGTCGGTATCATCTTCCTTTTGCTCTACCTAAACTTCCGGCGGCTATCAGACACCCTGCTTGTCATCAGCGCGATTCCCTTCGCGCTCGTGGGCGGGCTGTACCTCCTATGGGCACTCGACTACGACTTCAGCGTCGCGGTTGGCGCCGGCTTCCTCGCCTTAGCAGGCCTTACCGCCGAGACTGGCGTGATTATGCTGCTCTTTCTGAATCAAGCGAGAGACCGCGCCCTCGAAGCAGGCTCGCTCCGAACAGTTCAAGACCTTTGGCAATCCACTGTCGAGGGCGCAACCTTCCGAGCTCGCCCGATCCTAATGACCGTCACCAGTGACGTCATTGGGCTGCTTCCCATCATGTGGGGTGCTGGCACAGGCTCAGAAACGATGCGCCGCATTGCCGCGCCCATGGTCGGCGGCGTGCTCACGGCAACCATGGTCACGCTGATCGTGATCCCTATTCTCTTCGTCATTGTTCATAGCCGGGGACTTTCCCGCGGCGAGGACATCGGCGAATAATCCGAAGGAAACTCACTCAATGATTCGAAAACTCTCAATGCTCGCGCTCGCAGGACTTCTCGGCATGGCCCTCTCCGCCTCGGCGGCTCACGCGGGCCATCACGAAGCGGACGAAAAACCTCCGAAAACGGAGCATGAAGATCACGGCGAGCACAAGGGCCACGATATGGCGCCAGAACACGGAAAAGCCAGCGACAAAGAGCCCGCACATGAAGGTCATGACGAAGACCACCACAAACCGGCCGAAGACAAGAAGTAGCCCGCGAACCGAAGGAGCACGCCATGCCTAATAACTCAGACTGGACTTGCCTGTTCAGCTGGCTAAGGGGTCAAACCTCGGTGCACTAGACGACAGAGAGGTCCCCGCACGAGCCTAATGGGAGTCAGCGTTTAACCCGTCGCAAGGCACCTCACGACGGCCAGGGCAGATCCTTGCCTTCACAGGGAATGCCGCACTGCCGAGGACAAAACCCTCCGGAGTGTCTCAGTGTTAGCCCGCGATGAACCGCTGGCCGAATTCCGCGATCGCGTTTTGCTTGGCCTCGAGCGCCGAGAAATCCCGATCGTTATAGGCCCACGCGCTGCCCATCGTTGCCGTGACGCCTCGAGAAGCCAGATCGGCATAGAGATCTTCCGTGGGCGCAGCATTGGGAATGACAAAGATCTCGAAGCCGTCGTGACCGGCCTTTCCCGTTGCTCTCAATCGTTCCTGCAGGCTGCCTAACAAATCATGAACTTCGGGAAGGTCGTAATTCATGCCGAGCCATCCGTCTTGGCGAACTGCTCGGTCGAGTGCCGCGGGGCTCTTGCCGCCGACCCAGATAGGAACGGCACTCGTCGGCTTAGGGGCGATACCCGCGGCATCGAAATCGAAGAATTCCCCGTGAAACTCGACTTCGTCCTCGGTCCAGAAGCGTCGGATAATCTCGAGCATCTCGTCCATTCGCCGACCTCGTCCTCGAATGGGGTGGCCGAGTAGGGCGATTTCTTCCGTGAGCCAACCCGCGCCGACGCCGAACCGGAATCGACCACCGGAGAGAAGGTCAAGGGTGGCGACTTGGCTCGCGACCGAGAAGGGCTCTCGCATGGGCAGCACGTAGACATAGGTCATGACTTCGAGAGCCGTAGTCGCCGCGAGGACGCTCGCCGCGGTGATCAGCGGGTCAGGAAAATCGGAGCGATGATCGAAGGGGGTCGGGCCGCCGGAGGGATGAAGGGAGGCAAATTTCGTCGGTACGCAAACGTGATCTGCGAGTGCGAGGCCGCGGAAACCCGCTGCCTCGGCCGCCTGAGCGACTGCGATCGCTTGTCGTGGGTCTTCATCGATATAGCTCAGCCAGTAGTCCAAAATACAGGGCTCCCTTTGGTCGGAATCATTCCCTAGCTAGGCGCCAAGGCTTCGAGCGTGGCCCAATCCGGCTCGCTCTTTCCTTCTGGATGCATTGGATGAATGCAGACATGATCCGCACCCGCCTCAACGTGGGCAGTCAGTCGCGATTCGATCTCTGCAGCTTCCCCCATAGCAACGACGCCCTCGACGAGCCTGTCGGAGAGACCGTTTTCGAAGTCGGCTTCTTCGAATCCTAGGCGCATCAGACTGCGTCTGTAGTTCGGAAGGGTCAGCCCCATGGCTAAGGCCGCGGCAGAGCGTGAAATCGAAAACGCCTTCGCTCGGTCGCTCTCAAGGAGAACTTTCTGTTCAGTACACAAGAGCCTACCTAGCCCGAGCGTCGCACGCGCCATGCGGGTGTGCTCAGGAGTGACCATATAGGGATGGGCGCCGTCGGCACGATCTCGCGCGAGTTCAAGCATCCGCGGCCCGAGGGCGGCGAGGACGGTCAAGGGGCGCGCGTCGGGGGCGACTGCCCCGTAGTCTGCAGCCTCGTAGGCATCAAGGAACGCGCGCATTGCACCGAGCGGGGGTCCATAGGAATGACCGCGCACGTCCTCGACGAGAAGGCGATGAGATACCCCAATTCCCAGGAGGAAACGGTCGCCCGACTGTTCGGCTAATGTGTATTGCGCCGCTTTCATTGCCGCGGCGTCGCGTGCATAGATATTTGCGATGCCAGTCGCGACAACGAGTTGGCTGGTGTGGTCGAGAAGGCGAGCGGCAAGGGCAAAGGGATCGCGGCCCCCCGCTTCCGGAAGCCAGAGCGCGGAATACCCCATCGCTTCTATGCGTTTTGCAAAGTCCACGACCCCGTCACTCGTTAAGCCATCAGGATAGAACCAAACGCCGCGGCCAGTGAGTTTCATGGGTCGTTATTTCCTTAATTGTGGTTCGCTCGGATTGACTTGGGGCAATTGGAGAAGGTGGTCGATCTCGGATCGCTTCGTCAAGGCAGAAATCTCTGGTTCGAGCCCCCCTCCCGGACCTCGATCAGCGCGATAACGTGTCCCTATGGCGGAAAATGGAAAAAACGATGAGGCGGAGATTCAGGCTCGGATCGAGCATCACACCCTCGACCTACTGGCGAAGCCACGAATATCGAGGGCTCGAGACGAGGGGGCTGCAGCGCTGCTCGCCTCCGTTCCCGACGCCGATGAAGCTTCAAAAGCACTCTTCCCCGACGTGGGCACGGAAGTCGCGCTGAACGCCCTGGTCGGATTCGTCGATGGCTATACCGGTGGGGATCAGCCGCGCTTGATCATGCGACCTCCTCGGCTCCTCGATGGCCAATCCGTTCCTGGGAATCGAGGACTCCACGATAATCCCGATACGTTCTATCGGATGATTCCGCTCGATGGCCGATCAGATTTTATCCTCGAAGGAAATCTCGGCCCTAACCCTGCGACGATTTTCGAGATCTCGCTGCTGACGAGCGCGTGGAATACTACGGCGAATCTTACGAAGGTCGATCTCGAGCTCGAACCCCGGAAGACCTTTCGACTCCATGTTGGGCCCGAACCCGGCCCAGCCGCCGATGTATATATTCGCGTCCCGGTCGATGCAGAGATGCTCTTGGTACGAGAAACCCTCGCCGATTGGTCGACCGAACTTCCATGCCGTCTGACGATCGAGAACCGAATCGATCGAGGCGGGCCACGAAAAAACGATGACGAAGCCTATATCGACGCAGCCGTGCGGCGCGTCGACAAATGGTTCTCCGAGTCGATTCGACTAACGAAGGCACCGCTCGCGCGACCGGCCAACGATTTTTCGCCTCCGGTGATTAGCAACGAGCACGGAAAGCTCGTGACGATGGCTTACTCGATTGGTCATTTTCGATTAAGAGAGGAAGAGGCCTTAATCTTTACGCTCACCCCCGGCTCGGCAGAGTATGTCGTCGCCCCTATTACGAATCTATGGGGGACGACCGGCGCGGGCTTGGCGCGGGGAGCGAGCTGGAATTCAAAACAAGCGGCAATGAACGTGGACGGTTCCTTCACTTGCGTTCTCTCACGCCGAGATCCCGGTGTCCACAACTGGCTCGATCCCGAAGATCTCGAACGAGGTTTCGTTTTCTTGCGCTGGGCGGGCCTTGATACAGAGCGGTCACCCGATCCCGCGCCAGCACTCGACGTGCAGCTGGCGACACTCCCTGACTTGCGGCGCCTTTTACCCGCGGAGACCCGCTGGGTTGATACGGATGAGCGTCAAGCTCTCTGGAAACAGCGCGCTCGGGAACACGCGAAGCGCTATTCCCATTTACGTTAGGCAGAGACTAGTCAGAAATCGTCCACCGATCCTAAGATGTCGTTCACCGAGAGCGCAGTTGGCGCAGTGCGTGCGCACTCTGCCCCGAAACCGCTTTGGGTAAATGAAAAATCTAAATAGGAGTCTATCTATTTCAATCAGAGCGCAGCGGACCGCGAGCGTTTTCACTAGAGCTTATGATCCCTACCCAGCATCTCGTCGTCGTCTTATCTCCACGAGACGAAATATATCGAGGTGTAATCGGTAGAATCAGACCTGGTCCGATCAATTTCACACCACTCCCTCGGTCGCACAAGTTGAGTGGATGACACTGACAGACCCTCGGTTTGTCAAAGACATGCTGTTTNNAAAAGGGAGAACGACTGTTTTGGATCTATTCAGCGTTGAGAATGCCGCCAATCTAGGTGTCTTGATTTTTCTTCAAGCCGTACTCGGTTTCGACAACCTTCTCTATATATCCATAGAATCTCAACGCGCGCCCGAGGAATCGCGGGCAAAAGTCCGACGGGCGGGAATTTTGATTGCGCTCGCTCTGCGAATCATATTGCTCTTCGTAATAATGAGTCTGCTGGAGACATTCGCGGAGCCGCTATTTTCGCTTCATTGGGAAGGCGTACTCGAAGGTAACTTCACGATTTCAACTCTTGTCTTTCTCGCCGGCGGTGCCTTTCTGATGTACACAGCCGTTAAGGAAATTTCACATCTCCTGACGATCGAGAATCTCGAGGAAGCCAACGCAGATTCAGTGAATAAATCCGCGAGTCAAGTCATCGCGATGATCGTCTTGATGAACCTGATTTTTTCCTTCGATTCGATTCTGTCGGCGCTCGCGATTACGAAAGTCTTCATGGTACTCGCTGCGGCGATTACGATCTCGGGAATAATGATGTTAGTTCTTGCCGACTCTGTCTCCGCGTTCATTGAACGCAACCGAAAATACGAAGTCCTTGGGCTTTTCATCCTGCTGATCGTTGGTGTCGTACTGCTCGGAGAAGGTTCGCACGAAGCCCATCTGACGATCGCCGGATTCCCCCTCGAACCCATGTCGAAGGCCACCTTCTACTTCGCAATTGCCGTGCTGGTCGTCGTGGACATACTGCAGTCGGGTTACCAGACAAAGCTGGCAGCGATGCGGGCGCAGGCGCAGAGCACGCATGGTTAATTGCGTGGCGAGCGGGCATTTGCACCGAGGCGATACGCGACCGGAGGGAATCAGAGCCTCAAGATGGACGAACTAGTACGGCGTCTGCTGACCGAGCAGAACGAATGCACACTCAGCTGGCTCACGCGAGCCGGCCGGCCCGCCTCAACCGTCGTGAGTTTCGTCTTCCTCGACGGCTTGATCGCAATGACGGCGCTCGAGCAATCGGCGCGCGTTAGGGCGATTCGCCGTTTTCCGAAGGTTGCGCTCGTCGTGTCGGGCAGTGGTAGCCCGGTTGGCCACAGTCGATGTGTTTCGATTCAGGGCGAGTGTGAGATTCGCGGCGACCAGGAAATACGAAACCGGTTCTTCCCACTCTTTAGCAAGTCCGTTCTCCCGGACAGTCGCGAGGGCGCCGAGATGATGGCGAAGAGCATGAACTCGCCCGAGAACCTGGTCCTGCTTGTTACGCCTAGCAAGTTTATTCCCTATGACGCGCAGGCGAGTCTCGACCAAGCCAATCGAATGTAGGCTCGCCGGCTCTCAACCGAAGCCGCGGATAGGCCTCGCTGGTCGACGCCCGCTTTCTCGATCAATACTTGGGACTGGCTGTATCGCTCAGCCCACGCCGGAATTCGGTAGCATCCACGTCCCCCGGATAGGAATCGCTTGACTAGTATCGTTTCTACTCGACAAGGCAGACTCGAAGGTGATCGTTGCAAGGAAGTGGTGGGGTTCAAAGGAATTCCCTTTGCTCGTCCGCCGGTTGGCGACTTTCGTTTTCGTGCGCCCGAACCGCCCTCCTCTTGGCAGGGCACCCGCGAGGCGAAACGATTCGGTTCCTCGGCGCCACAGGTCGGCCCCGTCAACAGGATCATCCGCACCATAATCGGGGCCGCCGGCAGCAAGCAGAGCCAGGACTGTCTCTACTTGAACGTATGGACGCCCGCCTGCGATCGGCGGCGGCGTCCGGTCATGGTTTGGATCCACGGCGGCGCGTTTATCCTGGGATCTGGATCGACGCGGATCTACGACGGAGGCCGGCTGGCTCACCTCGGCGACACCGTCGTCGTCACGATCAACTACCGACTCGGCGCCCTCGGATTCCTCAACTGGAAGAGTGTCGCCGGTTCCGGAGAGTGTCCCGAGGCAAATCTTGGCGTCCGCGATCAGATCGCAGCTCTCGACTGGGTTCGCCAGAACATCGAGGCCTTTGGAGGCGACCCCGAGAACGTGACGGTCTTTGGGGAATCCGCCGGGGCTATGAGCACGGCGACGCTCCTTGGAGTTCCCGCTGCGAGAGGCCTTTTTCACAAGGCCATCTTGCAAAGTGGTGCGGTACATAACGTATCTCGAGAACGCAAATCTTCGCGAGTCGCCGGCTTCTTCGCAGAAGCCCTGAAGCTCGACACACTCTCTCTCGAGGCGCTCCAAAAGCTAACTGTGACTAACATTATGCGGGCGCAATCAGAGGTCAGCGTTCGCATAGGACTCGACGATGGCATGATGGCCTGGCAACCCAGCGTTGACGGTGACCTGATCCCCGAACAACCGCTGGCCGCAATCGAGGGGGGCGATGCCGCCGCGATTCCCGTCTTGATCGGGACGAACAGGGACGAGTTCAAGCTCTTCACCTTCACCAACCGTGACCGACTGGACAACAAAAAGCTTGTCGAGCGGATGCAACGTGTCGCCGAGCGTTGTGAATACGGCGGTGAGGATCTTCATGCCCAGCTGATGAAGACTTATGGGCCGAGCGTCGGCGCGCGGGATCCCGGTGCGAACGAGCGATGGGTGGAGATGCAGAACGATCGCATTTTTCACTATCCCGCCACACGCCTCGCCGATCTGCAGTCTAAACATCAGCCTAACACGTACAGCTACCTCTTCGACTGGCGACCGCCATTGATCGGTGGGTCGATCGGTGCGTGTCACGCGATCGAACTTCCCTTCGTATTCGGCGGCGTGCGGAGCACGCTCCTGCGCGCCGGTCTCGTCGCGGATCGAGCCGCCGGCCCCCTGTGTACGTACATACAGGCCGCCTGGCTGAGCTTCGCGCGGACTGGCCAGCCGTGTCCCGAGGACGCGAGTGAGTGGCCGGCCTACGATCTAAAACGCCGCCAGACCAAGGTTCTCGGCTCAAAACATCGAATCGTCAAAGACCGCCATCAGGGCGCGCGGGAGTTCTGGGGGCCGCTTATCCCAGATGGAGAGGTAAGGCTGCGTTCGATGGACTGATCCGCCTGCGCATGCTGCGCTCAGGACATCCGGTACGAGGGCCCCACGGGCTGTTCTCGCGGACAAGTCACTAAGCTGGCCCGGAGCCCCGAACCGGAAACCTATTGCCCCATTATTCCGATCATGACGAACAAACCTCTCCCGCGAGAAGCTCATGCTGTCACGCATTCGATCATCACGAGAGAATGCCCCTATTAGGCGAGCACCCCAGTATAGGTTTCAGCATTTGCCAGTGCGGCGATCCTATGCACCACGCGCCGCTCCGAGCTGTCGTGCACTGCGTAGTGCTGCAGCGCTTGTTGATCCCAGATCACTAGATCGCCAACAGACCAATGGTGCCGAAATCCGAACTCGGGCTTCTGCATGTGGCGCAGCAGAAGGTCGAGCAGCATCGTGGCCTCGATCGGGTTCAGGCCCTCTATGAACCGGGTATAAGTTGAATTCACCGTGATCCAGCGACGCCCGGTCACAGGATGCGTTCGCACCACCGGATGCGAATGAATGAGTCCCTTGGCGAGCGCGTTCGCGACAAGCGGAGCGAGTGGCATGCCATTGCGCCAACCGAGTTCGTAGAGATGCCCGTAGTCGTGGACTGCAGTGAGGCCTTCGAGCAACTCCTGGAATTTAGGAGAGAGGCCGTCGTAGGCCTCCGCCATACTGATGAAGGCCGTATCGCCGCCGGTTTCCGGAATCAGCTTGGCATGAAGCAAGTTGACGATCGGAGGATGCTCGAGAAACGTCTCGTCGGCGTGCCATGAGTCGGCGCGGTTTCCGGCCTCACTATCGACGACAGTGATATGCGGAACGTCTTCATGCTGGCTGAACTGGTCAGTTGCATGGACTTCGGGGACGCCGAAGCGAAGTGCGATCTCGAGGTGCTGTTCGGGGCGCATGGTCGCCGCGGGGATCGCTAAGACTTGGTGTTCGTAGAGCGCATCCGCAATGCCATCAATCGTCTTCTCGTTAAGCCCGCCCTCAAAATCAATTCCTTCTATGCGGGCTCCCATCCGGGTGCCAATCTTCTTGACCTTCATTGTCGCCTCTTCCTCTTCATGTCTGAATTGTGCGTGCATTCGCGGCCGCTTCGAGACTCTAGGGCCTCGGCATTCAAAGCGGTGCTTTCAGGAATTCAATCATCCGGATTCTGACAACAAAGCCCGGCCATGGCTAGTTGATCACCACGAGTTGGGTTTTGAGCCGAGGAGAGCCGAACCGCCCCGCCGTCACAGCCCCCTCTTGCCGTTCCCAATTCATCCTTTGCAATTTGGATGGAAGGCCTTCCTCGGGCTAGACATCGTCTCCGTCCCGTGCGGTAAGGGCAGATAGGGCGACTTCATCCTAAGACAAATCCTTCTTTGACCGAGGATAAGGAGCTGTGAGGCTGAATCCAGGGACAACGTCTTTACTCAAGATGGTCGCCTGGGAGTGCGAGCGGCGGAGCATCCGTTTCGGTCATCGCATCGCGCCAGCGGCCCAACCAATACCGGTTCGGGTCTAGGCTACTGGTGGCGTCGATCGACTCCGTATCCCAGAGTTTTGAGAACGTAAACGCACGTGGGCAGTGACCGAGCGCTTCGTCGACTTCGACTAATAGTCCCTGTTGAATACGGGTATTATCATCCGGGTCGAAAACGTTGGCTGCGATGCCCTGCAATCGCCCCTCTTTTGCATCCAGCACCGAAACGCGTCCGTTGACTCGAACCGTCCAGTCGCAGCCCGGAATCAAGAAGAGCATACCGACCTTCGCATTGGTCTCGAGATTCTCATAGGACTGAAACAAGTTGTTCCCTGCGATATCAGGGACGACGAGATGGTCTTTATCGATCACCCGAACGAAGCCGGGGCGGCCTCCTTTCGGCGAAGCGTCGCAGTCTCCCGCGTCGTTCGCGGTGGCAAGAACTACGAAGGGTGCCTGACGGATAAAGTCTTGAACCATTTCGTTCATTTCGGGAAAGACTTTCTTGCGTACGATTTCGATCGGCTCGCCAAACTTCTTTTGAGCTTCGTTCATTAATAACCTCTTGCCCACGGCGGGCAGCTAATACGTTATTGAGAAACCTTTATCGAAACGGGCCAACTAGCTCGGCGTACTTTTCAAGCGTGGCCCAGTCTTCGTCGCGCGTCCGTCGGGGAATGATCAACAGCACTCGCCCGAAGCCCATCTCAATCACTTGCCTAATTCGCGTCTCGGTCGGTTCCTCCATGAGTCCGAGACCGACCGTCAAGTCGAAGTCGTCCATGGATCGCCCAGTACAGTCTGCTTCCGCTCGAATTGCGGCAAGAGGCGCCTCGAGATCATGGCCCCCGTCCAGTGGAATCCAGCCGTCGCCGAAGTCAACAACGCGGCGAGCGATAGTCTCGGGTCGGACACCCCCACCAATCAGGATCGGCGGCCCACCAGCCTGAACAGGCTTAGGCCAACTCCACAGCGGGTCGAAGTCGACAAACTTGCCGTGGTACTCGGCAACATCGCGACTCCAGATTTCCTTCATAGCAAGAACACGCTCTCGGGAGACGGACCAGCGATCACGAAAGCTTATTCCGTAATGCTCCATCTCCGCGTCATTCCAGCCGGTGCCGACGCCCAGGATCACGCGGCCACCCGATATGTGGTCGAGGGTCGCGACCGTCTTTGCGAGTGTGATCGGATGGTGCTCTGTTAGGAGGCACACACCGGTCCCGAGCTTGAGATTTTCTGTGACCGCCGCCGCGAGCGAAAGGCTCACGAAGGGATCGTAGAATTTCTTGTAGTCGTCAGAGATTGCATCGCCGTAACGATGGGGCGCCGTGGGAAGGTGCGTGTGCTCTCCCATAAAGAGGGCATCGAACCCTCGTTCCTCGGCGAAGCGTGCAAGCTCAACAGGCTGAAGTGTGTCTTGCGTACTCGCCTGCATAAGACCGAACTCGACCATGATGCTCCCTCTTAAAGACTGACGATTCTTCGAAGCGTAAGTCTTTCGGAGGGCGCTCGCCGCCGGCCAGTTTTACTGAATTCTGGGCTGGATTTGGCTAGTCGCCGATTCTGGCTTGCCTGGGCCAGAGCTCTGCCGAGCAAGCCTACAAGGAAAAACTGGCCCAATGCCGATCCCTCTTGGGGAGTTGCACTCGATTTGCCGCCCGCATGACGCTTTTTTGCCGACGTTTGCCTGACACCTGCAGACGCGGTTCACCAGTTAATCCGAGCGCTTCGATTTTGTGATCAACGTCCTAATTACTGGTGCGTTGCAAGACGAACACACTAGCCAGAGGGGGACATTTCTATGATTCGGCTGACTGCCAAGCGATCTACTAATCGAGTCTTTCGCGGGCTCCGTAGTCATCAATTCACATCCGCGGAACGCTCGCGCGCAACGCTACTCGCCGGATCCATGATCACGGCAGGGGCTCTTATCGGAATGCTGGCAGGCGTTGCGACAGCGGAGCCGGCTGCGCGTGCAACGAGCGCTAAGAGTCTCGATGAACAAGTCCAAGAGATCAAATCCGACGTCCTGGGTATCGCTGCAGAGCTTGGGAACCTCGAAGAGAAACTTCTCTATCCGTCCAATACGCAGATCGCCGTCTTCGTATCTCTCGAAGACGGGGACTCCGTCGACGTCAGCGCCGCGCAGATTACGATCGACGGCAAGCTAGTCGCCCACCATATCTACAGCTTCAAAGAAGTCGAGGCACTCGAGAAAGGCGGCGTACAGCGCATCTACACCGGCAACATCCCGTCGGGCGCTCATCAACTCGATGTGGTTTTTTCGGGGAAGCTAAGAGCCGGAAAAGACTTTGAGTCCCAGGAGAGCTTCAGCTTTAATAAGAATGTCGCCCCGAAGTTAGTCGGAATCAAACTCGCCAGTGGTGCCGTTGGCGGTACGACGATCAAGCTCGAGGACTGGTAGCCCGTGCGCCGCGTTCTCGTTCATAGTCTTGTCGTCTGCGCGATGGCAACGCTCCCGGCAGTCGCCGGTTCGAACGACGAAGATCCTTTCTTCGGCGAAGCGCTCTTCCATGCCTATCAAGGTCAATACTTCGAAGCGCTCGAGCGGCTCGACTCCGAACTCGCCCAACACTACGAAGTCGACGAGCGAACTCTGGACTCTCTATACGCACAACTTGGACATGCCGAGTTCTCCGTCGGCGACTTTGAACTCCGCTACCGAATGCACGGCCGCGCCGGTCGCGCCATCCGGGCGGTTCTCGAAGGCGATATCGAAGAGTCCGTACGCGCCGATGCAGCCTACCGCCTCGCGCAGATTCACTTTCAAAAAGGCCAGTCGAAGACGGCCCTCGAAGTTCTGAACTCGATCGAGGCACCCGCTGATAAATCGCTGCGGGACGACATTGCCTTTCTCCGTGCCAACGTCCTCCTCGCCCTCGATCAGCCCGACGACGCGATCAAGGCACTTCACCCACTCCAAGATGCCAGCTCGCTTCAAAGCTTCTCCGCCTACAACCTCGCCATCGCGCTACTCGAAAGTGGCGACTCAAAAGGCGCCGCGATTCAGCTCGACCGCGCAGGACGCTTACGCGCGGCAAACCGTGAAGACAGGGCCATTCGTGACAAATCCAACCTGGTCCTCGGCGCACTCCTTGAAGAAGCCGGCGAGTATACGCAGGCGCGCAATACACTCGACCGGATTCGACTCTCGGGCCCTTTCTCGAACCAAGCGCTCCTTCGGTCCGGCTGGTCCGAAGTTTCCGCTGAAAAATTTGATCGAGCCGTAGTCCCGTGGTCGATCCTGTCAAAGCGCGATTCGACCGATGCAGCGGTGCAAGAGGCAAAGCTCGCCCTGCCCTTCGCATTCAGCAAGCTGAACGTCCACAGTCGCGCTGCAGTGCTGTACGAAAATGCCGTTAGTTCCTTTGGCGGAGAACTCCAGAAACTCGACGCCTCTCTCGATAGCATCAAGCGCGGTGAGTTTCTTGAAGCGCTCGAGCGCGAAGAGATCCGCCAAGATAAGGATTGGGTCGTCCTGCTTCGCAGTTTGCCGGATTCACCAGAGACCTTTTACCTGATTTCGTTAATGGCGTCCCATGAATTCCAGACGGGCCTCCAAAATTACCTCGACCTTGCGGATATGCGTCGTAGGCTCCTCCGCTGGCAGCTGTCTCTCGATGCCTTCGAAGACATGATTCAGATCAGGAATGCCTACTACGCACCACGCATTCCGCAGTTGGATCAGCAGTTTCGAAAGCTCGACGCGCAGATGCGAGTACGCCTCGAACAACGTCGGCACTTGGAAGAACGGCTGACCAAGATGCTGATCTCGCCCGCGCCAAACTTACTGGCAACCTCCGAGGAACACGAAATCGAGTCATCCCTCGACGGATTCATTTCGAAAATTGCTCGCGCACCAAAAACCAACGAGACGGACGCGCTGCATGTCCGCGTTGCCCGGTTAAGGGGCGTTCTTAAGTGGCGCCTCGAAATGGAGTACCACGAGCGACTGACCATGTCCCACGATCACCTTCGTGATTTAAATGCGCACGTTCTGGCCCTCCAGCAGCAATACGACAGCTTCGTCCGCACGCGACAGGCTGCCAGCCACAGCTACCTCGGATACGACGCCAAGATCTCTCGCCTGCGCGAAGAAGTCGGGAATTCCCTCGAGAAAGTCATTCGCCTTCGCAAGCAGCAGGGCAATATGCTCGAAGCCGTTGCTAGTCGCGAGCTGCGCGTACGCCGCGACCGACTCGAGACATATCAAAATAAGGCTCGCTTCGCGTTCGCGGACAGCTATGACCGCGCCTCAAACCAGCGGTCCAAGTGAGGCGAACGAGATAATGAGAGCCTCTCGAGTCCGAGCGACGCGAAAGATCAATGGACAACTGGTCTTAATGACGATCAGCGTCACGGTAGCGCTCGCCTGTGCGGGTCATTCGGATCGCGGAACCCTCGCGGCGCTCCAGAGCCAAGAGCCAGACTTATCCGAAGCAATGGTTGACGACGAAATCGATCAAGCCATGGCGGGCTATCGGAAATTCCTGGCGGAAGCACCGAAGTCTTCTCTCACGCCCGAAGCCATGCGCCGGCTCGCCGATCTCAAGCTCGAAAAAGAGTATGGCGCGCTTGAACCGGTTTCTGGAACGGACACTGGAGACTCGGCCATATCGCTTCCAGGTCCTAAATGGATCGGCCCTACAACCGAATCCACGACGAGCCAAGCGCGCAAGTCGATGGCTCGGCAAGCTGTAGAGGGCGAATCACCGGCGGCCTTCGAAGCACGCGTGGCAGGTACCACGGGTACAGCGAATGCGACGAACTATGCCGCGGGTGACAATCACCTAACATTACCTCTCGGCGACTCTACTGCGGCGGATGGCCCACTCGAAGCGATTGAGCTTTACGACCAGATCCTCGAAGTGTACCCAAACTACGCGCAAACAGATCAAGTCCTCTACCAAAAGGCCCGTGCTTTTGACGAAGTCGGCCGCGTCGACGAAGCGATCAAAGTCACGCAAGAACTGATTGACCGCTTTCCCGATTCCCGACACATAGACGAAGCTCATTTCCGACGTGCCGAGTACTTCTTCACACGCAAGAAGTATTTCACGGCGGAAGAGTCCTATGCCGCCATTGCCGAGCGCGGCCTTATATCTGACTACTACGAACTCGCGCTATATAAGCTCGGCTGGTCCTTCTACAAGCAGATGATGCTCGAAGAAGCCCTCGATAGTTACGTCGAACTCCTCGACTACAAAGTTGCCACGGGTTACGACTTCGACCAATCCGGGGACGAGACCGAGGAACAACGCATCGCTGACACCTATCGCGTCGTCAGCCTCTGCTTCTCCGACCTCGGCGGGGCCGAGGCGATCACCAATTTCTTCGAGACCAAGGGCAATCGCAGCTACGAAGACCGCGTCTACCGACATCTCGGCGAGTTCTATCTTGAAAAGCGCCGGTACAACGATGCCGCTTCCGCATATGAGGCTTTTACAGACCTCAATCCTGCACACAAACTTTCACCGCATTTCAGTATGCGTGTGGTCGAAATTTATGAGGCCGGAAGCTTTCCAAAACTGGTTCTCGCTTCGAAGAAAAAATTCGCGGCGAGCTATGGCCTTACATCGGCATACTGGCAGCACGAAAGTGCGGCCGGCTCGCCCGAGGTGCTCGACTACCTCAAGGGCAACCTGGAAGATCTCGCAAATCATTACCATGCCCTCTACCAAAATACGGATCGGCCTGAAGACAAGCCCGCACACTTCACCGAGAGTGCCCTTTGGTACCGAACCTTTCTGACGTCCTTTCCTGCGGAAGTCGAAACGCCTGGAATTCACTACCAGCTAGCTGACCTTCTTCTGCAGAACGAAGACTTCTCTTCCGCCGCGAACGAGTATGAGCACATCGCCTACGACTACCCCGCCCATGACCGGGCGGCTGCCGCGGGATATGCCGCGATCTTCTCTCATAGGCAATACGAGAAGCAGGTCACGGAGCCGGATCTCGAGTCGGCGCGGCGCGAGTCGGTCGCGAGCACGATTCGTTTTGTCGACGGCTTTCCCCTGCACGAACATTCACCGGCGGTCCTCGGAGCGGCGGTGGATGACCTCTACGGGCTAAACGATTTCGCGGGCGCAATCGCAGTCGGACATCGACTTCTCGAGCAGTTCCCCACTGCCGCCGAAGAGATTCGTCGCGGAGCTTGGACCGCCATCGCTCATTCATCACTGGATACCAACGATTTCGTCGTCGCCGAAAACGCCTATGCACAGGTCATTAAGCTAACCCCGCCCGAGGATCCATCGGCCGAAAAGATCATGAATAACCTCGCCGCCGCGATCTATAAACAAGGCGAAGAAGCAAATAGCGTCGAGGATTACCGCACCGCCGCCGACCATTTCCTACGCATAGCAACGACCGCCCCAGGTTCCGAGATTCGGCCGATCGCACAATATGACGCCGCCTCCGCTTTGATTCATTTAAGCAATTGGAGCGAAGCCGCGAGCGTCCTCGAGTCGTTCCGGGATTCGTATCCCGAACACGAACTCAGTGCGGAAGCGACTCGGCAAGTTGCATTCGTCTATCGCGAGGATGGCAATCTCGCGCGTTCGGCGGAAGAATACGTGCGGGTCGCCGACGAAGCTAAAGAACTGGAACTGCGTAGAGAAGCCCTACTGGTTGCCGCCGAATTATACGAAGAGGCGGAACTCATCACCGAAGCCCTCGCCACATTCGATACTTATGTGACGCAGTTCACAAAGCCAATCGAGCCGGCGGTCGTTGCACGATTCAAGATGGCAGAACTCTTCTACGAAGCGGGCAATGAAATTTCTCGACGCTCGGAACTTGAGAAGATCGTTGCGATTGATCGTTCCGCGGGTGACGAGCGAACCGATAGCGTCCGTCTATATGCAGCCCGGTCGGCGCTGATGCTCTCTGAAGAGACCTACGCAATTTTCTCCAAGATCGAGCTCACTCTGCCATTCGAGAAGAGTCTCGAACGTAAAAAGAAACGAATGGACATAGCCCTAACCACCTTCGCCGGATTGATCGACTACGAGGTGGGGGATATCACGGCCGCTGCAACATTTTACATGGCACAGGTCTATGGAGAGTTCAGCCGCGCATTGCTCGATTCTGAACGCCCAACAGATCTCGACGTGGCAGAACTCGACAGCTACGAAATGATTCTCGAAGAAGAGGCCTTTCCATTCGAGGAGAAGTCGATCGAGGTCCACGAAAAGAACCTCGAACTGATGAGCGCTGGTGTCTTCAATTCCTGGATCGAAAAGAGCATCGCGGAACTCGCGGTCGTTATGCCGGGCCGCTACGCGAAGTTCGATGCGCGCCCTGGCCTACTGAATTCGATCACAACCTACACCTACCGCACTCCGCATACAGATATCCCGGCCAAACCGACGACGAGTCCAGACCACGCACTGGAATTGGTCTCAGGAGACACGGATTCTGAAACTCAAGATGCAACTGTACCAGCCGATGATGTTGATCGAATCCAGAAAGCAATAGTGCAGAAGCCTGCCGCGACAGATGCCCTACCCGCATCACCCGCGACTTTCCATCAAGGAGCGAATTAGCATGAAACTTCGCTTCGAACCCAATTTGGCTCTCTCGCTTGCAATCGCTTTCATCGTCACAGGCTGTTCGGTTTCGGGTACCACACGGTTCGTCCCGACCGAAACGCGCAACGCGAACGGCTTCACGATTCAGGAGTCCGAAAGCGTAGGTTTCCGCCTGAACTCCCAATTCGAGGAAGCCAATCAAGCGATCTCGGACGGCCAGCTCGCCCGCGGTATCGATCTGCTCACCAAAGTGACCGAGGACTCTCCGGGCTTCGCGAGCGCGTACATCAATCTTGCCATTGCCTACCAGCAAGCAGAGAAACTCGACGAAGCCGAAGCTGCTCTGCGCAAAGCAATCGATGCCAACCCACGTCATCCCGTAGCCCACAATGAGCTGGGAATCGTGTACCGCCGAACTGGGCGATTCGCCGAATCGCGAGAGAGCTTCGAGGTTGCACTTGAGTTGCAGCCTACTTTTCACTTTGCCCGCAAGAACCTCGCGGTTCTTTGCGATCTATATGTCGCGGACCTGCCCTGCGCACTCAAGAATTACCGCATCTATTTCGAAACAGACCCGAGTAGCGAATCGGTCGCAATTTGGATTGCTGATCTAGAGGGCCGCATCAAAAGAGAAGGAGGCTAAAACGTGCGAAGAATTGCTTCATTCATCTTCCTCGCCGCCCTCGTCTCATCCAAGGCCTTCGCCGGAGACTTACCGGCTCCACCAGGGCAGGATCCTAAAGACAGCGACAAGCATGTCGCAGGCATGTCCATCGTCGGTAACGACGAGGCGCCCAAATCTCTCGTCATCGTTCCTTGGAAAAGTTCTGACCTAGGCGACACCCTCGACGTGTCCAAGATGATGGACGACGGAAGACAGCCGGTCGATCGTGACGTTTTCAGACGCGCCCTCGACTACTACGAAATAAGAACAAGCAATACCCACTAATCCCCCAACCGTCTCGCTTCTGCGATTCGACTTATTTAAAGCGGCTTTGCATACCGGAGCCAGGAGGCCACAAAATGGATCTCATCTACTCGACCGTCGGGTTCTTCGTGACGGGAGGGGCGTTCATGTACCCCATCCTTACTGTGTTCGCGATTGGCGCGTCCATCGCAATCGAGCGGTACATCACTCTCACTCGGATCACGAATCGCAATCAAAGCGTCTGGAGCGAAGTACAGCCCGCGCTCGCAGAGGGCGACTTTGAACGTGCGCGGGAACTCACCCGCGAAAACGATTCGACGATCGCACGCCTGCTGACCATGGGGCTTGACCGACAAGGCACCGTTCGCAGACGGGAGGACATCGAAATCGCAATGGAGGAAGGAATGATGGAGATCATTCCTCAGCTCGAGAAGCGTACGCCCTACGTGGCGCTCGCGTCGAATATCGCCACACTGCTCGGCTTGTTAGGAACGATCATGGGTCTGATCGCCGCGTTTACGGCAGTTGCCAACGCGAATCCCGCAGAGAAGGCCGACCTCCTCTCCGCAAGTATCTCGGTGGCGATGAACACGACGGCTTTCGGTCTGATCGTTGCGATCCCCTTGCTGATCTCGAATCAGATCCTGATGGCCAAGACGAGCGCCATTATTGACAGCTTGGAGATGGCCTCAATTAAGGCTCTCAACGTGATCTCATCCAACGCCAAGCGGCGTGCAGAGGCGGCCTAACTTCGATGGGACGTCATCGTCACTACAAACGTCGCTCGGCACAGCCGTCAGAGCTCGACATGACCACCTTCCTCAATCTGATGGTGGTTCTCGTGCCCTTCTTGCTGATCACCGCAGTCTTCTCTCGAATCACGATCGTGGAGCTCACCCTCCCGACGTCTCCGGGTGGAGAGGCGACGGCGGAGCCGAGCTTTCGATTAGAAGTGATCGTGCGGGAAGACAGCCTCGAAGTTTCGGATACGAAGTCGATCCTGGCTTCTATTCCGACGATGGAGGGCGAGTATGACCTAGCGACGCTTTCAGGCATGATGATAACAATCAAGCAGGAGCATCCAGACTCGACCGATGCGTCAGTACTGCTTGAGCCCGAAATCGAATACGACCACTTGATTCAAGTCATGGATGTTGTGCGCAGCGCGACGCTTCCGGCGAATGAAGTCACGGCCGAACTCACTGGCGTTGTCACCGCAGCGACCGTGGATCAAGAGGCAGTGCGAATCGCGTTGTTCACTGACATTTCGATCGGGGATGCCCCATGAAAAATTCTCGCCGTATCAAGCGCATGTCGCGGAACCGGATGACGGTCCCGAAGATGAACATCACTTCATTGATGGACATCTTCACGATTCTTGTGTTCTTCCTGCTCGTGAACTCCGCAACAACGGAAGTTCTAGAGACACCGAAGCAGATCAAACTTCCGGCCTCAGTGGTCGAAGAAAAGCCGCGTGAAACCGTCGTCATCTTCATCAGCGCAGAGGACGTCACCGTTCAAGGCGAATCGGTGGCGCGCACATCCGACATTCTTGCCGCCGGAAGTCAGAACATCGAATCGATCGGGGCACGTTTGCGCGAGCTCAACGATTCGGTCATCGGCCTCAACACCGAAACAATCATTCAAAGCCAAGAAGTCACGATCTTGTCCGATCGCTCAGTCCCCTTCGCCGTCATCAAGACAGTCATGTCGACATGTACGAGCGAGGGATACGCCAAAATTTCACTCGCCGTGCTCCAGAAAGCACCCGAGTCGACACTCGCAAATAACTAATTCGGATCAATCAATTCAATGAATCCCGAAGATCCTACATATGACGAAGATACGCTTCGACAGGACTTGCGAGTAACACGCGATCAACTCGACAAGCTGGTAGACGAGTTGCGCGAAGTCGACCTCGAACTCGGAAGCCTAGAGTCCGAGCGTGCTCAGTATCGGCTTGTCGAACAGGTCTGCGCCGGACTCACTGAGCTCGAAGCCCTAGGTGCCGGGGAACTCTTTTGGTCCGGGCATCACGGCACTTCCTCGAACGAGGAAATGGACCAAGGGGATCACCTTCGCATGGTCCGAGGCCGCATCGACGGCTTCGAGAAGCGAAATCGCGAGATCGACGAACGACGTCAGACTATTCTCGACGAACTACAACTCCAGGAAGACGCCGCCGACTTCATAGAGGGAAGCATCCTCGAAGCGGAGCAAATCGAAGAGCAGAAAAAGTTCGAGTGGTTAATCGAACGCGGCGATGCACCTATTCCGATCCGGGACACCACTATGCCGTGGGCCCGGGGCGGCGAAGACGACCAACGTTTCCGAAAGACTCTCGCGACGTCGCTGCTCGTTGCGCTATTCCTGAGCATCCTACTTCCCATGATTGACATCCCCCTGCCCGATCGCTGGGAAGTTCTCGAAGAGCAGGAGCGAATAACACAGCTTATTCGGGAAAATATCCCGGAACCGCCGCCCGTCGTCCAACTCGCCAAACCGAAACCGGTGGTAAAGGACAAGTCGAAACCCACCGAGAGCGAAGCACCTATCGCCGCCGAGAAATTAGTCGCTGAAGCAGCGCCCGCCGATACCGTCGCCGAAAAGCCGAGTGCGGAATCCAAGGGCATTCTTGCCTTCCGAGACAAATTCTCCTCGCTGGCTAGCTTGGATGCAGTAGATCGACTCGGCTCAAACGCACGGATCAAAAATCCGGGCCAGGCTTCCCAAGCGCCCGCGGCTCGGTCGATGGTCACCAGCCAAGCGGCAAGTACCAGCGGCGGAATCAACGTTGCATCGCTTAGCCGAGACATGGGCGGCCAAGGGCAGAACCTGGGAGGACTCGCCGTCACGCAAGCGACGAGTTCGATCGGGACCGGAAACGGCTCTGGGTCTGATCGTCCGCTCGCGGGAGGAGGACCGGGGCTTGGCCGAACGGACGAAGAAATTCAGATCGTTTTTGATCGTCATAAAGCGGCGCTCTACCGCATGTATAACCGTGAGCTTCGAAAGAATCCGTCGCTTAAAGGACAGATGGTCCTTCGGTTCACAATCGAGCCCGACGGCAGCGTTTCTATGTCCGAGTTGAAATCAACGAATATGAAATCGCCGAATCTTTCAAAGCAGGTGGTCGCTCGCGTGAAGACCTTCGATTTCGGAGCCAAGGAAGGAATCCCGGCAATGACGATCGCTTACCCGATCGATTTCCTGCCAGCGACCTAATTAACAAAGAGAAGAGATTCCACCCGCCGGGTTTCGTGATTGAGATCCGTCGGCCTAACTAAAGAACAACGAGCCACCCGGTTCGAGCAGATTCAGATAAGGGCAAAACCACCGAGAGGTGGTGACGCAAAGTCACCGGTCTAAAGGGCATCATGCCCCATGGCAGCGGGACCGCCGGAATTCAGTCCGACGTTCGGGCTGCCTCGGTCCCTTTTGCGTCCTCCAGTATTCGCCGTGAGCACCACGCTCATTCGCGGAAAGGGGGGCGAAATAGGTAGATCGAGGAAAGCATGATTTGGTTCGACCGAAGCAACGCAGGGACCGCACGGAGTTCGATTTTATTCGTACTCATGGGCTTTCTCGCTTTGTTGCCGACGGACCGCGCATCTGCGCAGACTGTACCGCCCGGCTGCCCAGCTGCCCTCAATACCGACCTAATCGATCATGATCTCAACGCCAATCCCGGCGTAAGCGTGAGCTTTTGCGAGCTATGCAGTCGCGGGCAGGTCGTGATCGAAATCGAGAATCCACTCGGCAATAGCGACGACATAGATTTCTCGAACATCGTCATTCAGGAAGACCTCCAGGCCTCTGGACTGACCTATGTGCCTAATTCGACAATTTTCAGCGGGAATAACATTATCGTTCCCAGCAATGTTGAGCCGGCGGTCAGCGCACCCAACGGTTCGGTGCTGACGTGGGACCTCTCCGACAACGGCTTCGTCATGAACAATCAGTCGGGCGGACCTGGAACACGGGCCGAACTCTTCGTCTTTTTTGAAGTCGAACGCCAAGCGGGCTTCACGGAGGAGAGCCTCCTGGGCGCGGATCGTCGGATGAGTGCTTCCGTGACAGTCGAGCCGAGTTGCGCGCCTGGCGACACCTATACGCGGTCAACGGGCACCGACACACTCCCGCTCCGCGAGCCCGAACCCGTCATCACAAAGCAAGGCCGAAACCTTGACGCAGAACAAGGCCGCTACTCCGATCCGGTTTATGGTCATGAAGGCGACAACCTCATTTGGCGGATCCGGGTCCGGAATAATGGGGATGCGCCTCTTCAGGACTTCGTCTTCGACGATGCCATCACGGGCACGAACTTCGAAATTTTGCATGTCTGTGACAACGAATCCGACGCGGAGATCGCAGCGGCAGGCGGTCCGTTAAACGGTTGCGACCTCATCGGACCAACTACGAGCATCGCCGGCGTGGACGTCGCATCTCGATTCGGCCCGGGTACGCCCGCCAACCCCTATATCGCGGCACCCGCTAACGGGAGTGCCTTCTACTATTTCACGGGCCGGATTACGGAATCCTGTACGGACGAAATAAATACCGTCGACAACGTCGAATGGGGGTGTCAATCACAACCTCCTGTTGGCGGAATTTCGCAGACTTCACCTAGCGCCGGTAGCAACACCGCAGGCGACACAGGTGCCCTCCGCACTGAGTCCACCCTCTCGGGTGTCGACACCAGCATCACATTAACGGGCGTCTCGCTCTCGGAATCGATGGGCGGCACCGGCACAGTCACCATCACGATTGCGAATAACAGCGGCGGCACCATTTACGGCGAACCCACGGGCCTGCGCGTTCGCAACCTGCTTCCTCCTCAATACGTCGTCGATCCAACATTTACACCAACCGTGACTATGGACCCGCGATTTGGTGCCTACGACGGCATGATCGACACGATTGAATGGACTAATCCCAATCCGAATACAGTTCCCGTCCTCTTGATGGGAGATCCTGCCGATCCGCTTTCGAACACCGAACTCGAGCTACTCCTCACGAGTAGTACGACCCGCAGCCCGACGGGATTCCCGGCGCAGAATCACATGATTCGCCATGGCGACGAAGTCACGATCACCATCCGTACGGTCTTGATCGACGAAGTTGTGAACTACTACGACTACGTCGCCGACATCGACGTACGAACAGAAGCCCCAGGCAGCACTCCAGCCAACACCGATCCCGCCGAAAGTTTCGGGATCACTAACGAAACCGAGGTCTTCTGGCGCGAGTTTTGTACCGCGACTCTCCACGACGAAACGGTCATTGAAGTCGCCACCGCGAATCCGGAAGACATTGATCCCGACATTAATGGATCGGAACTGATCTTCATCCTCACCGAAACCGGCGACCCGCTCCCGCTCACCGTCAATCTCACGAACAACGGAGGACATTCCGCAACGAACTATGCGGCCTATGTCACTTTTGGGCAGGCTATGACAGTGCAGACCGTCGCGCCCGGCTGCTCCCTAATGAGCGCCGCGCCACCTCGACAGGTTTGGCAACAGCCGGTCGGCCTTCCGGTGACAGCAGCCGTCTATTTATGCGATGCCGGAACGATCCGTCCCGGAAACACTGCGTCTCTCAACTTTGAAGTGGTTAAGAACACAGCCCCGAGCTTCGACGACGACCTCACCTTCCGCGTGGACGTGATTGGCGAGATCCATCTCAGCGACGACACCCCGCTCTGGTTCCCCACACCTCAGCCGCGAGCAGACGGTGTTGTGAATTCCGTGAACGACTACACCGTGGATGCCATCTGGGCGCGCGTCATTGGATACAACCTATTCAAGGCTCAGCTCGGGCTTTGCTCCGAGAACATCCTCCCGATCCCCTCCCCTGATACTCAAGTCGAGATCGGCGAAGAATGCAGCTTTAACGTCCAGTCCGGCGGCTGGTTTGGATTCGAAACGCCCGGATTCACATACATAGCCGTGCAGAACGTCAGGGTCGTCGACGAATTGCCTGACGGCCAGGGCTACATCGACTCAACTGACCCCCTACTCACAAGCACAACCGCGATTGCCGGCGTTGCACTCAATCCACCGCCCGCCCCCCTCGATGAGGGATTCTTCGACTGGACGTTCAATACAGTTGTCCCCGCGCAAAGAATAACGGAGCAGGATCACTGGTTCCGCGTCGACCTCACCACACGCCTCCTGAACGATCCGCTCGATTCGAGCGCACCGCCGAACGAACATACAGCGCAGACCTCAAACATCATGACGTCCAGCTTCGACGCGGTCTTCTTTAACGACTCAACGGGCAACGAGGAACTCTTCAACCTCGGACCTAACACTGTTGGCTATCCCCGCGAGATTCACCGGCGCGTAGATCTCACAGTTACCGAGCCCAACCTGACCGTGACTAAGGAAGTTTGCAACGAGACCATTTACGAACCCGGTCCGCTTTGCAGCAACTTCGTCACCTTCGCGAACGACGGCGACGCATTCGACAGCTATATCTTCCGCATCACCGTTACGAACGAAGCCAGCAGCGGCGGAGTTCCTCGCTCACCAGCCTATGACGTTACCGTCACCAGCGTCACAGATCCTACTGATCAGTTATTTATCGAGCCTCTAGGAAGCGACCTTGTGGACAACGACGGCGATGGGCTCGTCGATGGCACGGACGGCCCTACCGGCGCGAGCGAAGGCACGATCACCGACAACACGCTCGAGAACGGCAATCCTGCAGAAGTCATCGCCTCGTACACCCACAGTGATGCACTCCTGCAAATCGATCCCGGCGACGAGGTCGTGCTCTATTACCGAGTCGATCCGGACGACGACGTGGCGCCTCTTCAGGTGCTCACCGGTTCCGCATCAGTAACTTACGACAGCCTCGAAGGCGCGAGTGGCAACCAAAGCGCTCCACTCGGAGCGACCGGAGAAGCAGGCGGCGCACGTCAGTACACCTCGGCTGCCGCCCAAGCGACGATCCAGATTATTCCGGTCCAAGTCAGCCCGAAACAGATCTTGCGTGTCTCGAACTCAGGCATTTCTGTCCCGGTTAATCCCCAGTCGGTGTCGATCGGCGAAGAAGTTGAATTCCAAATCGAAGCATTGATTCCAGTCTCACAGGTAAGAAATTTCCGAATACGGGACGAACTTCCGCCCGGGCTTAGTTGCATTAATGCACCCACGATCAATCTCGATGCACCTCCCTATGATTCCGCGGGCTTCGTACCCGGCGGAATAATCGTACCGACATGTGATGCAACGCGTGCTGAATGGAACTTCGGGAATCAGACGGTCACGATGTCCGATCGCCTAGATCGACGCTTCGAATTCGAAGTCCAGTTCATTGCCCGCGTAGATAACCTTGCGACTAGTCGCGACGGAGATCTGATTCAGAATGGCGGCCCGTTCACCGTCACGGACGTGCGTTACCTCAACGAGGTCGGTACCGAAATCGTACTCGAGGTAGGCGCCGCAGAACTCATAGTCCGTGAACCCCAGATCGATCTCGCCACGATATTCTCGGTCGCAGAAGTCGATGCGGGCGATCTCCCTCGGGTGACCGTCACGGCCACTAACAACGGTACCGCTACGGCCTACAATCCACGCTTCCTCGATGACTTTACGGGCCTCGAGCTAACCTATCGCGGCGATATTCAGGGCGTCAATCCGCCAACGGACGACGTCATCACGATCGGCCCGAATGCGCCGATCTTCAGCTGGCCTCCAGGGTTCGCCATCGAACCCACACAATCGATCAGCTTCTCCTTCGCAGTAGAAGTGGAGACGACGGTCGAGCCGGAGCGAGATCTTTCAAATACGATCGAGGCTGACTGGACATCTCTTCCCACACAGACCACGGCGCTCAATCCAAGTGGACTAATTGGTCCTGACGGCGACGCGGCAGGCATGCGCAATGGCGCGCTTCCTGCCGCCGGCGATGCCCTGAACAATTACGAGTCAACGGTGACCGAGTCTGTTCCGGTGGCTGCGGTCTCCGTTTCCAAGACCGACCTCGTGCCTACACAGGCCCCTGAGATCGGATCGCACCGCGACTTCCAGATCGAGATTCTACTCCCCGAAGGCATCACCCAAGACATCATCGTCAACGACGCGCTGAATTCGGGATCTGTCGGCTACATCCTTGCGCATAACGCAAACTATGACATTACGTACGAATTCGATGGCCTGATCGATATCAACTCGGCGCCTCCGGACGAAGCTGCTTTCACCGCCGTCCCACTCGACAATACGAGCGGGATCGCGACATGGTCGATCGGCACAGTCCGAACACTCTCAGAAGACGACCTCACCAGCATGGCGATTACACCAGCGATTCGGATCCGATATTCAGCGCGAATCAACAACGATCTTGTCACTAATGCCGGTAGCACGCTTCAGAATATTGCCGAGGTCGTCTCGATTCATGGCGAAACGGGACTGCCCACATCAGTGAGCAATGCGTCGGCCGTCGTTATGGCAACCGAGAGTTCTGTCACCGCTACGAAGGTCTTGAGCAACGCCACCCCCGGCAAACTTCCGACGGATCCGCCCGCCTTCAATGACACGCTCCAGTACATCCTCACCTTTGTAAACGGCGGGAATGCGACGGCCTACGACCTGAACGTGGTCGACACCCTACCGCCGGAGCTCGCACTCACGGCCTTCACTCCCATCGCCACCATCGACACGGCTCCCATCGCCGGATTCATCCCGGTTCCCAGTGGCGCCCCGGACGGCCCACTCGTGTGGGGTCGAGCAAATGGCGATAACAGTCTCGACCTAGAGGCCGGCAGTTTCATAGAGCTGACGTACCAAGTTGTCGTCCGAGCACCGCCCGCGGATGGTTCCACCATTACAAATTCGGTGTTTGTCGACTGGACGTCCCTTGACGTCGACACGGGCGGTCTATTCGAACGAACTGGAGCCGGCTGCCCCACAATCACTGCGCCTAACGACTACTGCTTTGGTCCAGCTATTTCGAACGGCACCGTCGACCCCGCCCCTCCCCCGTCACCCCTCGCAAAAGACAACACACAGGCCACCGCCGCTGTTGGCGAAGTCTTCCGCTATCGCATCACGGTACCCGAGACGCCGTATGCTTTCCCCGCCTACGACGTTCGTATATATGACGACCTGACTGCTTCTGCCGCCAATCTTCGCTTTCTCGATGTCTCGCGTGTCGCGGGATCGGCTGCCTGGACTCCAGTCAATTCCGGAACGCTGACGGAGCTCGTCCTCGAAGACCCAACAGCTGGGATCGACATCCCGGCGGGCGAGCAAGTCATCCTCGAGATCGAGGTCGTCCTCGAAGACACCCCCACCAACGTCACTGGGCTCGCCTTCTCGAATACTGCGACCTACCTCTACAACTACGTCGATGGGAATCTATCCAGCCAGCGGGTTGGTGCGGCAGGTACCTCCGTAGATATGACGATCGTCGGACCCGAGACGATGGTGGTCGAGAAAACAGGTCCCGCATCGATGACCCTTGGTGCAGCGGCGACCTTTACGTTGAATATGCAGAACACGGGCAGCGGAGACGCTTGGAATTCAACGCTCGTCGACCAACTTCCTAACGGCCCAAACGCCGGCGTCTGTGACACAGCGCCTAACGGATTCACGGCGCAAGTCTTCGAGGCCAACGGTACAACGGCCGTCTCGGCGCCTCTTGTCGAAGACACGGACTTTAACGTCACCTTCAGGGGACAGCCCAATTGTGACTTCACGCTCGACTTCCTGACCGCCGCAACGACGGTTGGCCCAACTGAGAGGCTGATCGTTGCTTATCAGAGTGTTTTGGATGATGACGGCGAGAACGGCGAGAACGTGACTAATGTTGCAGGCGCAACGCAATGGTTTAGCGCCGACGGGAGCATCCCCGGGACCGCCGGCGATCGCCGCACGTTCACCCGAGTCCTGACCGACGGAACCCCCGCCACCCTCGATCATCAGGACGCCTTCACTTCGGCCGTGGCGCTTCCGGTCTTCACCTTCGAAAAGACCGTCGCAAATCAGACGACTGGCGAGAATCCTGCGCTCACCGCCGTCCCCGGTGACGTGCTCCGGTACACGCTTCGCCTAATTAATCTACGAAACGCTCCGCTTTCTGACATAGCCATCACCGATGAGTTGGACCGACTGAACACGCCGGCCGCATTTTCTGCCGGCTCTCTCCAGCTCATTTCTTTCCCCGCCGGCGCGGACGTTAGCAACGTCGACGTCACAGGCGGCGCTGCAGGCACAGGCGTCATCGATATCCGTGGCCTCGATCTCCCGAACCAAAATGACGCCCTCGACATCGTCTTTGAGGCAACCCTCGTCTCGGTTCTCGCCAACGCAAGTGTCGTAGGAAACCAGGCGCAGGCGACGACGGGCGGCGTTCCCTTCGCAGATAGCGATGACCCCGTTCTTAATGGCGCAGCGGATGCAATCCTCGTCGGGGATGAAGATCCGACATCTGTCACGATCACTTCGGCCCCGGACTTCCTTGTCGAGAAGGTCTCCACCTATCTGACGGGCGACCCGAACGTTCTGCTCGCCGGCGAAGCCCTGCGGTACACGATCACGGTCAAGAATGCCGGCACCGATAATGCGAGCGACGTGATACTTCGCGACGCCGTGCCGATCAACTCGACCTACGTCGCGAATAGCACGACTCTAAACGGTGTCGTAATCGCGGACGCGCCCGGTGGAATTTCGCCGCTCGCGGGTGGCAACCTGATCGCAGCACCCGAGGATCCGACCGCCGGCATGATGCGCGCCGACGCCGACCCCTCCGCCAACAACACGGCGACGCTGATCTTCGATGTCCTTGTTGATCCCAACGCCACCGACGGAACCGTACTCTCCAACCAGGCCCTCGTAAGCGCACCGCTCGGCGGCATTACAGATCAGCCCTCGGACGATCCAAGGACCGCGATTCCCGACGATCCCACGCGAGACGTAGTAGGCAACGCGCCCCTCCTTTTCGCACAAAAGTCTGCCGCTCTCATTCTCGACGCCGGCACAATCGGCGTTGTCGATCCCGGCGATACCCTCCGGTACACGATTCGAGTGGACAACAGCGGCGCCGGTCCCGCCACCCGGACTGTCCTGACCGACAGCCTCCCCGCCAACACCACCTACGTAATGGACTCAGTCCAGTTGAACGGCATTTCCCTCGCCGTGCCGGATCTCGGCGTAAGTCCCTTGGTTACTGGAATCGACATCAGCTCAAGCGACCTAACGCCACCGCTTCCCGGACCGACTGCTGGCCAAATCAACGTCGGACAAAGCGCCACGGTCACTTTCGATCTATTCGTGAATTTGGCAACCCCTGCCGGCACGATCATTAGCAATCAAGCAATCGTAAGCAGTATTGAGCTGCCTAATCTGTTAACCGATGGCGATGGCAATCCTGCGACCGGGCCAGAGCCGACTCTCGTTGTCGTCGGAGACGGTCAGCAGCTCGCCATCACCAAGAGCATTGTAGTGCTAGGCGGCGGCCCTGCTCTCGCTGGCTCAGTCGTCGAGTACACCGTCGGTGTCACGAATATCAGCACGGTGCCCGCAACCGACGTCGTGCTTACGGACAACCTCGACCTTCCCCTCGCAGGGCAGCTCAGCTATGTCGCAGGAAGTGCGACCCTAGACGGCCTCACCACGGGCATCCTCGTCGCGGATCCCCTGATCACCGCCGACTACTCCACCACGTACGGCCCTCTCGCGCCGAGCGCGTCCGCGACCCTCCGCTTCCGAGCAACACTCGGGGCGGCGCTGCCGATTGGCACTAACATCGTGAACACGGGCGTGGTCACATGGAATGCAGCAGCTCAGAACGCGAACGCCAGTGTCTCAATCGCCATCGGCGGTTCACCGGGCGTTGGCGCGGTGAACGGAACATTTTGGCACGACAGTGATTTCGATCGCATCCAGACGCCGACCGAACGGGTCCTCGTCGGGTGGACCGCAAGCCTCCTTCGGAACGGTCAACCGGTTCAGTCAGTGATCACTGACGCAAGCGGCGCCTATCGAATAGATGGAGTTGCTCCTAATGACTTAAATGGCGACGCCTACGAGTTGCGTTTCCGTGCTCCCGACGCCGCGGGCACCACTGCGTCCCTCGGCCGAACAGAGTCCGCATTTACCGACGGTCTCCAAACGATCACGGACATCATCATCCCATCCGGGAGTAATCTCCAGGGACTCTTCCTGCCGATCGATCCCAGCGGCGTGGTCTACGACGCTCTCGTGCGCACCCCGATTGC
>DGPZ01000047.1:2093-12107 GCA_002390675.1 Deltaproteobacteria bacterium UBA4427 | reverse complement strand
GCAATGGTGTCCATAACCATCCGAAAGCTCAGAGTCGGAGCGCGAAGTTCTGCACTGTTGCGTAGTGGATGCTTCCCGTTTGCGCTGGCATTCGTAATTGGACTCATTGCTCAGGGGGCTGCGCAGGCGCAAGTTTCCGGGCCGATTTGCGCGCACTACGACGAGGACCGTCAACCTTTTTTCGGCGACGTCCACGTGCATACACGCTTGTCCTTTGATGCGGCTGGCTTTGATGTTCGAACGGGTCCTCGAGACGCATACAGATTCGCTCGGGGGGAAGCCATTGATCTACCGCCCTACGATGCGATGGGGGATGCGACTCGGACGCACCAGCTGAGATCGCCGCTTGACTTTGCAGCGGTGACGGATCACGCGGAGCTGCTGGGCGAAACATCGCTCTGTACCACGAATCCCTTGAGCGATCCGGCTTGTGTAGGCTTTGCGAACTTAAACCCAGGCAGTGTCTTCAGTACTTTTGGACCAGCGATTTTCGAGACGCCGCCTTCGCGTCATCCGTTATGTGGACCGGGGGGCGTCTTCTGCACCTCGCAGGCGCAATCGGTCTGGGACGTGATTCGCAGTGCTGCGGATGAGTTCGAAGATCCGGATGGCGATTGTGGCTTTAGCAGCTTGATCGCCTACGAGTGGACGGCGGCTCCTCTTCGGTCGATGCATCACCGCAATGTGATCTTCCGCGGCGGAGCGACCCCCGCTTTGCCTCTGAGCTATGTCGAAGCTTCTTCCGTGGAGAGTCTCTGGAACGGGCTGCGGGATCAATGTGCGCTAGTCGGAGCAGGCTGTGAGTTTCTCACGATTCCGCATAACACTAATTTCAGTAGAGGCGAGAGTCTGCCCCTCTTTGATCTTGGTGATCTGGGTGCCGCTGCTCATTTTGCTGCGCTCTCGGAATACACAGAGCCCTTGGCTGAGCTCAGTCAACATAAAGGGGACTCCGAATGCGAGTTCGGCCTTGGATCATCGGACCCCGAATGTGACTTCGGGAAAGTCGATCTGGGCGCGAGCTTCGGAGGGTATCCCCGGTCCTTCATTCGAAATGGTTTGAAGGAAGGGCTCGTCCTGGAACAAAGTCTCGGTACGAATCCTCACCGCTACGGCCTCACCTCCTCGACTGACTCTCACAATTCGATGCCGGGCGCGACGGAGGAGGATAACTACCCGGGACATTCAGGAATCGGGGATGATACGCCTGAGAAAAGGCTCAATTCGACTTGGGCGCAGTTTTCTCCGGGCGGCTTGATTGTGTTGTGGGCTGAAGAGAATACGCGCGACTCGCTCTTCGAGGCGATGCGACGGCGCGAAGCTTATTCCACTTCCGGAACCCGGCCGACCGTCCGATTCTTCGGCGGCCCGGATCTCGCTCCGGGGCTTTGCTCTGCCGGCAATCTAGTCTCTCAGGGCTACGCGGACGGCGTACCTATGGGCGGGCGTATAGAAGCCACGCCTAGCAGCGGATCACCTCGATTCGTCGTGATGGCGAATCAAGACCCAGGAACAACCGGCTTTCCCGGAACACCGCTGTCCGAGATTCAAGTCATTAAGGGTTGGGTCGATTCCCAGGGAATCACGCACGAAAGCGTGACGAGTATATCGGGCACCGCTCCGTCTCCGCTCGCTGTAGATCCAGCAACCTGTCAAACCGACGGGAGCGGTTTCGCGACACTCTGCGCAGAATGGGAGGATCCCGCTTTCGACCCGACTGAACATGCTTTCTACTACGTTAGGGTTCTCGAAAGCCCCACGTGCCGATGGTCGCAGCGACTCTGCCTGGACGCGGGCGTTGACTGCGCGCTTGAGGTGCCTGCCGGGTTCGAGGCGTGTTGTAGTGGCAGCGTGCCCGAAACGATCCAAGAACGAGCCATCAGTTCGCCGATATGGGTTCGCCCCGTTCCCGAACCCAACTTCTTGGTAGGCCTATGGATTGGCGCGGTCGTTCTGCTAACGAAACGAAGGACGGCATTGATCAGGCCAGTTGGGTCGGTCGCTAGAACCGAGGGCTTCGGTCCTAGGACGCCGTCATCGATCTGTTGCCAGGAGCCCGACTAAGCCGACTCGAAATGTCGCGATGAAGCCTGGTTCCGGGACGGGAGTGCCTAGATCTATCCCCCGGCGGATTTTTAGAGCCGAACGAAGATTAAGCAGGAAGGGCGAGATGTCGTGGCTGGCGGGTGTGGATGGATGCAGGGCTGGCTGGTTTCGGGTCAGTCGAGATCCTGTTTCCGGCGAGCTGCGCTTTGATCTCACGGCCACAATCGAAGCTGTTCTCCAGCAAGCCCCAGAGCCTTTGGTCGTGGCGCTTGATATGCCGATCGGCTTGCCAGACGCCGGCCCGCGAGAGTGTGATATCGCTGCGAGAGCATGTATCGGCTCTCGGCGTTCGAGCGTTTTTCCGGCGCCCATTCGGTCCGCCCGAGGTGCCAAGTCGCGCGGCGAGGCAGATGCGATCACACGATCCAAATCGGGTAAGGGAGTGAGTGCCCAGGCTTATGGGATCTACGCCAAGGTTCGTGCGGTTGATGATCTGCTCGCTTCGAACGCCGTCGCGCGAACAACGCTGTTCGAAGTACACCCCGAGGTCTCTTTCTGGGCTTGGAACGATCGGACGCCGATGCGCTTCGGCAAGAAACTAGCTGCTGGTCTGCGTGAGCGTGAGACACTCGCGGAACACTGGCTCGGGCATGGTGTGATCGCATCCGCACGGGGCGATCACTTAAAAAAAGACCTCGCAGATGACGATATCCTCGATGCGATCGCCCTATTGTGGACCGCGCACCGAATCGCGGAGGGAAAGCACGCAACGCTGCCCGAGTCGCCGCCCACCGATGCGACGGGACTACCAATGCGGATCGTTTTTTGATGATGCCGAAGCTCGCTGGCAACTCAAGGAAAGTCTGACAGCGGCTTGCTCACCAGCCGCTGGTTGCCCAGATTCAGGCTTAAGCGCCCGCGCGGAGCCAATGGACGAGCGCGGCTCCCTAGGAAGGGCCTCAAAGTCACAACCGCATTACCCCCAACATCCGCGTGGACGGCCCCCTCGCGGCCGCCGCACCCATTCCTGACGGCTAGTGTTCCGAGTATGCGTCGATCGCATCCACACTCAGAAATGCCTTTGGCGATACAGAGAGCTTACGCCTCTCTTTCTTTGGCGATTTTCCTGACCGCAGCCTGTTTTTTGTCCGCGGGGTGCCAGGCGAGGAGTACGGAGTCAGTCGTGGCGACGAAAGTCGTGCGGTATCGCGAAACAATCGAGCAGATACTCAAACAACCCTCGTCCGAGACTCAAAAAATCACCGCTCTGAAGCTTCCGGACCGGTCGGCCCGACGGATGGAAGTTGCAGATCAGCGAATCACGCCGCTCGACTTTCTCGCGATCATCGGCTGCCCGCTCTCCGAAATTGTCGCCGAGCGGAACGCGCCACTCGGAAAAGTGCTAGTCCCGACGCGACGTCTCGCCCACGAATGGCTTGTCCTCGAAGCGCTCGAGACTTGCCTGCCGGGACTCAAAACCGAGCGAGCCGAGAAACTCCGGGCACAACTCAATCTGAAGCGTGCCGAACGACCGCTTCACCAATGGAATGGCGTCTGGCTTGACCGCGATCTAGAACGTTTTCTTTCCAGCGGACCCCCTTCCTTGATGGGTGGCAAGAGCTCAGGAGATGGGCCAAAACAACTCCTGCGAGCGGCAGAGGCGATCGAAGCGCGAGATGCATCCGCCCTTCAATCTGCCTTCGAACAACTGCGAGATGATCCCGCAATGGGGCCTCGTCTTCGTGCTCTCGACACGGTCGCAAGGGAACTGAAACTCGTCGCAACCTTGATCGAAGAGGGAGTCACGACCGTCTGCGACAAACGCAATCGGCAACTCATCCTCTCTTTCCGCGACGAGTATATGCCCCTTCAAGCTTCGCTCGGAATGCTCGATCGGTCGGGTAGAGAAGATGTGGAGGGCCTCGCAGCGCTGTTTCGAGCGACGAGTCAGGCGGTCGACATGTCCAAACCTATGGAACGATTTCAATTCGCCGTGCTCGGGTCCTCTTCTGATGGCTTCAGCGACGGCGTCTGGGCACGCTTCAGGCAAGGCTCCCGATCGCATGCGGCTGCTTGGGGGCCCGTGTTCGAAGGGTGCGGCGGAATGCCGAGCCCACTTCCGTAGGCAGATCTTTTCATTTGACCGGCATCGTTCAGCCGATCTCTCCACACCAAACGGCCTCACTGCATAACAGAAGGAGCGACCTGAATGCCCGAAGGACCGGAGATCGCCCGAGAAGCCGACCGGATTCGTGCCGCCATAGGCGGCGAGTCTGTCGAACGCGTTCGGTTTGCTTTTCCCGAGCTTAAGCGCCGCTCCGCCATATTTACTGACTCACGGGTTGAGGCAGTAACGCCTCGCGGAAAGGCAATGTTAGTTTCATTTGACAACGGACTCACGATTTACAGCCATAACCAGCTCTACGGAAAATGGTTCATCCGAAACGCCGGGCGGCTTCCCAAAACGGGACGCCAGCTCCGCCTCGCGATCGAAACGAAAGAGAAGTGGGCACTCCTTTACAGTGCCTCTGAGATCGAGGTCCTCGATGAGGTCAGCCTCTCACATCAGCCCTACCTGGAAAAACTAGGCCCGGACGCCCTCGCTCCCTCAACCACGCTCGAATCAGTCCTAGAGAGACTCGAGACCAAACGGTTCATGCGGCGAGGTCTCGGTTCACTTCTCCTCGACCAAGCGTTTGTCGCCGGCTTGGGCAATTACCTGCGTTCGGAAATTTGCTTCGAAGCGCGCCTGCATCCCGATCAGCGCCCATTCGACCTCACATCAGCGGACCGTCGTCGCCTAGCACGAGCAATCCTTACGATGACGCGACGCTCCTATGAGACGGGCGGCGTCACCCTTCCGGCATCGAGAGCCGCGCGTCTCCGGACTCAGGGAGCGAGCTGGGCGAAGGCACGGCACTGGGTATTTGCTCGGGAAGGAGCAGCCTGCCGCAGATGCGATGAGAATATCCAGCGTTTCGATCTGGCTGGGCGTAGAATCTACGTATGCCGTTCATGCCAACCGAATAGGCGAGCAGCGAACTAAATGACGAAGCTGTTGAACGCGAACGCGGTCAAGACTGCTATCGCCAGACTTTATGACCAGGCGCCGCGGTCATAGCCGCTCCCCGCAACCCCCAAACGCCCCGACCCGAAGGGAGCTGCGTTCGTCGTTAGAGCTGGGTTTTGGTGGCAATCCCGCGCCAACAGCAGTTCCCTTAGGCCTCACCGCATGCCGAAGCATCAGGAACCGGTACCGAAACGGTCGATGGCGACAGTTCCCAAGCGCCTGGAGATGCTAAGCCGATAAAGGGCACGAGCAGCAGGAAACCACCTATCAAATCGAGCATCCCTGTTGGCGAAATATTCCGCTCGACATTCGCAACTCCTGACGAGTTCCCGCAACGAGCGAGAAAGCTGTGGCCACGGTTTTTTTTGAGATCCAGGGACATGGTCCCGGTCCCTTTGGGTTGCCCGTCGACCACTACTTGAGCCTTTGGGTGACTCGGGACGATCGTAATGGTTTGACTGCTGGGACTCGCTAGAGAACAAGCGGTTGAGAACCACGCAACTGAGCAAGTAAGTAGGATGACAAAGAATCGTTTCACTGGCTTTCCTTCAAAATTCATGGGAATTCGAATCAGTTATGCACCGAAAACCCTTCAAGCATTAATCAAAAAGGTTATCGCAAGGTCCCGCGATGCGCCCGGTTTAGCCTAACGTCATGCACTGGGCGATGCACAATCAGCTGCCTGATTATGCGGATGAGCTGGACGATCGCGGGTGAATGAGTGCTCCGGGCTCGCCCCTATCACCCAAAGCGTAGGGTCTACCTCCCCTCGAACTGCGCCGCCCCTGGTATCTCAAGGGTCGCAAGATGGCGCTCTGGAGCGAGCGTAGCCGTCTTCGTCTTCGGCGCGTGCTAGTGCTCGGACTGTGCCGCGATATCAACATTCTCCATTTCCGGAGCGGGGCTGTACCAGATCGGCGAGGTCCAGGCGCGTTCGCGGATCGACTGAGGGAGAAGCGGATCCTCGCAGCTCGAGGGGCGTTCGCTCCTATCCAATTGAAGGCATAGGAGACGCGTCCACCGGCAGCTCGGCATCTCGAGCACGCGCGAGTAGTAGACCGCGCGCTTGTCGCGATCGAACTCGGGATCGGTCCATACGCTGCAGAGCGAATCGCTTCCGGCACCGCTCGGCTCACAGGTGTCGAGGTCGAGCGCCGAAGACTGCGCCACACTACCCGCGACATCGTAGACGCGTTGCTCGTACACGCCGTTCTCACCGACCCAGCCTTTCACGATCTGGATCCGTTCGAGCTGACCTCCGGGATGTTCCGGAGTCCCCGTGTCCTTAAGGGCTGAGACGAGAAAATGAGGCGCGTCACCCGGGAGGATCCCTCGATTCGAGAGGAGACCGCCCATCGGCTCTCCCTCCGCATCGGCCCGTGCGATTGTGTCGGGGCGGTCACACAGGTCGGGATCGAGATCCCAGCCGCCGTAGAAGCGAGGTTCGATCCGCGGACCGCTTGTTCCGAAAGTTTCACGACGCGCGAGGGCATCGAAGATCGCCACCCGCGAATTCTCTTCCGCGTAGACCCCGAAGAGTCCGCCGGGGTTCGTGTTAGTTCGTGAAGCGGAGGCGTCTTCCCCTGCGGCATCCGTCCACTCACCTACGTTGCCCATGGTTCCGTCATGCTCGTCCGTGGACGCTCCGAAGCCGAACTGGAAGGGATTGACACCGAGCCTCTCTTCTTCGGCAAGCCCCGCGATCAGCGCGTATCGTGCGAAGTCGTTCCGGTCGACACAGCCCTTGCCGATCAGGGCGCCCGAGCCGATCTCGCCTTCGCAATCCGGTATCGCCGTACTCGTCATCCCTCGCATCTTTTCGAAATTGCAGAGTTCGTCTACGCCATTAACACCCGAGAGGCCGTTTCGGCACTCTGAATCGCCCTTGATCTGCATTATTTCGACGACAGGCTCCATCTCCGCACGCAGGCGCGCAGATCGCACCTCCTCGATTCGATTGGTCGTGCCCGGATATTCCGTGCGGAACATGCGGCCGTCGCTCAGGTTGGAGTTGTGCGGAATCGAGATGACGTCACAGCCGTCGATGCCGTCCACACATTCGTCGCGCAAACGCCGTAGCATCACGAGGGGCTCAGGTTCGTCGAGGGCGTGGATCGGGCGGGGGAGCGTGATCTCACTTTTGAACACGATGTTGCGATGCACCTTCGACATTTCGGGAGAAAGCGAGTACTCGTACGCGACGAAGGTTGTGAAGGCGCATTCCTCTGATCGGTCGTAGAACGACTCGGCCGCGGTCTGGATATCCTGCCACGGCGCATCGATCGCGTCGCGACACCGCCGGCCGTCCTCGCCGCACACCTCGTCGGAGAGCGAGGCTAGGCTTCGTCGCTTCACGAATCGCACGAGATCGAGGAAGGATGTCGGACGTTCTTCGACATTCTCACCTCGATAGACCCGACAGCTCTCCGAACTGAAGACAGGCGATTCCGGTCGCGTGCACAGTGCGACGTTCGCGATGTTCTCGGCGTGATCGGTGACAGCGGCGAAGTCGAGCGGACGATCGATCTTCTGGGGTCGCGTCGACTTTCCCTCCGCATCGAGCGGTGCAATCGCGATCGTCTCTCCTTGGGCGAAGCGATATGCGTCCCTGGGCGTGCTGCGCGTATCGAAAAGAAAGGCGTCCATCGAGTAGCTCGTATGGACATGCAGGTCGCCAAAAAGTGCACGCCGCTGTGGGTCGCGATCGCGACAAGGCTCCCGCGTGAGGCGCGGCGCGGTGGCAATGGTCTGCTCGGCGATCTCCTCGTCCGTTACGGAGCCGCGACATCCTGAGGTCGAGAGCAGGCCGGAGGCGAGAAACCCGAGGACGAGAAGAATGCTGAGCCGTCTGTTCGTTTGCATCAATCCGCTTCCTTGTTGGACAACTGACCGAACCTTCCTCAGCCGGTGCCCGATGCCGCAAATCGTAGACCACGCGACCTCACCAAAGGGAAGGATGCGGCGTGAAATGCGACATTTGCTCAAACTCGGCTCGATCGTTCTTGTCGTTCTTCGCTACGGGATGCTGGGCCGGGCGTAGAGATTCTCGAGAAACCCGTCCCAGTCCGCGTCGTTCATCTCGGATCGCTGACGGATTAGATCTTCGGCCATTCGCCCTACGACATAACGGGTGCGTGGTGCGTCGCTCTCGAGCGCTTCGATACAGATCCGTGCCACGTCCTCGGGCGTCGAAGACCGTTCGCTGCCTGGACCTTCAAAAGTTGAGGTGAGGCCCGCGCGGATGCTCTCGTGAAGCGCTGTGTATTCGGCGACCTCGGCATGCGCGACGCTTTCGATCCCCGTGGCTCCGAAATGACTGGCGACGGGCCCCGGTTCGACGACGACGACGCGAATTCCGAACCCTGCCACCTCAAAGCGCAGGACATCACTGAAAGCTTCGAGCGCGTGCTTCGAGGCGTGGTAAAAGGCACCACCTGGAAAACTGAGACGTCCCCCCATGCTGCTCATATTAAGAATCGTTCCGGATCGCTGCGCGCGCATCGTAGGCAGAACGAGCTGGGTGAGGCGAGCGGCACCAACGAAGTTCGTCTCGAGCTGCCGGCGTACGGATTCGAGGTCCGTGCATTCGATGGCACCATGGAGTCCAAAGCCCGCGTTGTTCACGAGCGCAGACAAAGAGCCTTCTTCGGCTAGGACCCGAGCAACTGCGGCTTCACATTCGTGCGCTTCACACACATCGAGCCGTACGGCACGAGCCCCGATCGACTCGATTCGACCGAGTGCTTCGGAGTCACGCGCGCCGGCATAGACACACCAGTCGGAGGCGACGAGCGCCTCGGCCAGCGCGAGTCCGATTCCGCTCGAGCAACCCGTGACGAGGGCAACACGGGAAGTCACGCAATGCTCTCCACACGACGAGTGCATGGCCAGGCGAGGCCCGCTTGGGAAATTCGCTTGAGTAAACTCATTTAGTCTTCGATGTTAGCATTGGGGTATGACGAATCTACGCCTCGCCGATCGAATCGCGCTTATCACGGGAGCCGCCCGCGGTCAGGGAGCCGCCGAAGCGAGACTCTTTGCCAGCGAAGGCGCAAGGGTCGTGCTCACAGATGTGTTGGAGCAGGAACTGAACGAGGTGGTCGCTTCGATTGGCGATGCGGCGATTCCCTTTGTCCTCGACGTCGGCGATGAGTCTGCCTGGCAACGATGCGTCGAGGAAGTCGAGACTCGCTTCGGCGGGCTTCACGTGCTCGTGAATAATGCGGGCATAACGCGTTCCGCCCCCCTTCTCGAAACCAGCCTCGACGACTATATGGACGTGATCCGAGTGAACCAAATCGGTTGCTTTCTCGGGATGAAGGTAGCGGGGGGGCTGATCGCGAAGAGTGGAGGTGGCTCGATCGTGAACGTCTCCTCGACAGGGGGACTCGAAGGCGTGCCCCGGATGGTCGCCTATGCCGCGAGCAAACACGCAATAACGGGTATGACGCGAACCGCGGCGATCGAACTCGCCGCCCATGGCATCCGCGTCAACTCGCTTCACCCGGGCGGAGTCGACACGGCGATGCTCGGATCGCCGGAGGAGCGCCGGAGCGTCGATTATTCGTGGCTTCCGGCGGGCCGGCTCGCGGAGCCGGATGAGATCGCTCGGGCTGCGCTCTTTCTGGCGAGCGACGAGGCGAGCTACTGCAATGGAACGGCCCTGCTCGTCGATGGAGGCGTGATGGCTGGACCGCTGGGTTGGACGCCGCCAGAGAGTTGAAGCGACTTGATCGACTTCCCCGCCTCCAGCACGTGGAGTTGGCCTTCCTGATGAGCGTCGGCCAGGAATTGAAGGCCCCAGGCGACTGTGATTGAGATGGCTTCGATCCAGCCCTAGCATCATCGCGAAAGCCTCAGGTCGACGCCTCTTAGGTCTCTTCGGCTTCGGCTTCGGC
>DGPZ01000047.1:0-2068 GCA_002390675.1 Deltaproteobacteria bacterium UBA4427 | reverse complement strand
TCGCCGCTCGAGGGCGTGCCTACATAGCTCACTAGGTGGATCACAACCTCACGGCATTGCTCGACCGTGAGCTCTCCCGTCTCGAGCGCGCGCTTGAACTGGAGCTCGAGGATGTCGAAGCGCCGCGTCGCCGTCAGCACGCCCATCGTCAGCAGGCGCCGCATCGGGATCGGGAGAGCCCGTCGTGACCAGACCTCCGAGAATTGTTGGTCGATGATCATCAGGTCGAAGAACTCGGTGGATTCACCGCTCGGGAGGATCGCGTTCTTCCCGTAGACTTCTTTGTACATGGCGAGCCCTCGAGCCCTTCGCTCGCTCTGTGATTCGTCTTGACTCATTGGAAATCTCCTGTGGCGCGCTGGCTGTCGTTCCTCGTGTCGCTCTTCTCGGCGGGCGCACTTAGCGAATGGCTTGTTTAACGCGGAACGTGACGCCAGACTTCTTCGCCCCAATTTGTGTCCATTCCGATTCCAGACAGCCACGTTTCAACTAGCCGTCCTTCTTTTGCACGGAAGAGCTGAACCCAATCCCATTGTTTTCCGTTCCCCGATTCATCGTCCGGTAGCCCGAACACACGCCAGCTTCCGATTGCACAGACTTTGTCGCCTTCTGCGACGAGTCCGTAGTGGAGATCTTTAATCGAGATTTTTGAAAGAAACCGAGCGGTTTGATCTCTGTACTCTTCGGCTGTGACTTTTCGGGTGCCAGCCATTTCGTGTCGCGTGTAGACGGGGCCCGCGAGTTCCGGGATGAGGTCTGCGTTCCCCGGGCCCCACATCTCGCCATACCATCGGTGGAGGAGATCTTTGGTCTCATCTGCTGTCATACTGATCGCGCCCCTTTTCTGGTCAGCGTACTTCATGCTCTTGGCCTAAGACTTGAGCGTATCACTTCAGGGCCTCAGTATCGCCCTTGGCGACTCCGACAGGCCGATGCCTGACACTCCATGTTGGGCGCGAGCCTAACGCCAGAATGGGACGCTTGAGTCGAAGACGCGCCTCGCGAAATCCTCGAGATCCATCGTTCGTGTCGCCGCCGAGAGGACTTCGCAGCTGACGGGTCCCGAATAGCCTTTGGCCTTGACGAGTGCACAGAAGCGCTCGAGCTCGAAACTGCCTTCCCCGGGCATCTCGCGGTGCATCAAAGTCTCCTCGATTAGCGCGTCACCCTCGACCGAGCTCGGGAGCACGGGGTGATCATCGAACTGGATATACGCGATCTCCTCGAGCGGAAGCGCCTCGAGATCCGCCCAGGTGTCTCGCCCGAGCGAGAAATGCCAGGTATCGACGAGCACGCCAGCTCCAGGGACCGCGGCCCTCGAGAGCACTTCGCGGGTCGACTCGATATCGCGGACGACCGGCAGCCAGGGCAAATACTCGATGGCCAATCGCACGTCGAACTCACCGAAAGCCTCACCGGCGCGCCGCAGATCATCGATCACTGCGTCGTCGACGAGGGAGTCCATATTTAATTGAACGAAATCCGGCCGCAGCACCCGTGCCATCTCGACAAGCCGATCGGTCTCCTGATGCGTCATCGCGCGGTCGGTATTTACTGCGAGCGTCGGAAGCTCGAACGTGCGCACGCCGAGATCCGCCATCTGCTCAGCCAGGTCTTCGACCCGCCCGCCCTCACGGCAGAAACGTGCGATCGAATAACTGTCGGGCCCCATCAAGGAAAAGCCGGCGCGCGCCGCGGCATCGATCTGACCCGGCAAATCCGGATCGACGTCTCCGAGCAGATAGGCCGATCGATTCATCGTGTTGAAACAGAGCGGATTCATGATCGCTCCCTCGCAGTACACGTTCGCCAACCGGTCGCCCACGCGCTCCCCTAGCACGGTGTTCCCTGCATGAGAGGAGTCAGATGGAAGCGTGCCGCGAAAGCGGAAGAGGATAGGTGCGCCTAGTTATCGCAGAGGACTAAGTGAAACGGATGTAAAATTCCTAATTGATCGGTGAACAACTCACCTTCAGTGAAGAGCGCCCACTGTGGAAGGTTATTTTCAAAAGAGCATTTCAATGCGGGCCCGACTCCAGCGGTGTGGCCAGTGCCGGAGTGCCATCAC
>DGPZ01000136.1 GCA_002390675.1 Deltaproteobacteria bacterium UBA4427 | reverse complement strand
CCTTGGGCCCTACGATCATGAGGTGGGGGCCTTCGGCGATCCAGGTTCCCTTTGATTTATCGGTCGCCATGGGATCATCATGATTCACACTTCGGTCGCCGCGCAGCATATAACTAAAACTCATTCGATCCGTCGAAAAGGGTTTGCCCGACTTGTATGCCATCATTATGTTCATCCATACCTCGTCCATGCAATGAGGACCAATAAAATCGGACTGAGTGCCAGGGGTACCCGTCCACCCATTATCGCCTTGGACTAGAACGCTTCCCGGGCAGAACGGACATCCTCGGCGCTCAGGCCTCGATCAAGGCCTTCGCCGCGGAGAAGACCGCGCCTGCACCCATGCGTTCACTCGCCCGAGCCGCCTTCCCCGCGAGGTCGAGCGCTCGGTCGCGGTCGTCCGCGATAATCAGACCTGCGAGATCGATCTGCGCCCGCGCCAGGGCCGGGCCAAGTCGCTGCCGCTCCGCCAAGAAGACCGCTCGCTCGAGGTGGCGCCGGGCCCGCGGCGGATCGAAGTTCGAGGCACAGAGCCCGAGGAACCGATGCACCGGCCCAAAGTCCGACATCGAAACGCTCACGATCACGTTCTTGTCCGCATGCGCTTCGAGTTCCTCGTAGAGCCGGCGGGACCTTTCCGGGTCGCCCAACCGAGCGGCCATCTCGGCCAGGAGCGCGGGGGTCGTGGACCAGTTGGTGCTCCGGCGCGAAGCCGACAGCTCATTGTCGACCAAGTCCTCGAAAGCCATTCGAGCCCGCCCCTCGTCGCCGCGCTGCAGTTGATCGTAAGCACGAGCCGCATACCAACCCGAGTCGTCCGGATGATCCCGGATCAGTACCTCGACCTGCGACTCCAGCTCGGCCAAGCGTCCCTGCTCTCGTTTGAGACTCCAAAGTTGAACTCCGAAAAACTGAACGACGATCTGATTCCCCGACCGCATTCCCAGCTCTAGTCCTCGACCCGCTAGGGCTTCGACCTCCTCGAGTCGCCCTTCTCTCAGGGCCAACATGGCATCGTGATGGAAAGCGTGGCAGAGGAAGAAGGGCATCCGATGAAAATGCGCCTGCTTGTCGAAGATCCGACAGCAGGTCTGTAGCTCACTCGTCGCGCCATCCTCCAGGGCGGATTCCGTCCGGTACTTCAGCGCCCACATCTCGAAAGGGGCCGACCGAAGCGAGGCCGAGAGGTCATAGAGTTCGTCGGCGATGGCCCGCCTCATAGAGGGAGATCCGACGCCCATTAGACAGAAATGATAGTCCTTGAGCGTCGCCGCGAGCGCCGTGAGGTCCTCGGTCGTGCGCGCGATCGAGACGGCTTCCCTCGCCCTTGCAGCCCTTAGTTCGGGTTCGTCCCGCAGTGATCGAGCGTTCGCTAAGCGGCCCAGCAATCCGGCATAGAGCGGCGATCTCATCTCGGATCCATCGAGAAATTCAAGCCCTTCCTCGAGCAACGCAACGCTCTCCGGCTGGTAACTCCCGACGGAGACCTCGTTCGCATAGGCGAGCGCTGCCTCGGCGAATCGCTGAGCTTCGCCGGCGCTTCGTGCCAACCCAGCAGCCGTCATCAGGATTTCGCGCGCTCCGACGGTGTTCTGCGCTCTGGTCTGCGCCGTCCCGAGATCGACCATCGCATCGATGAGTTCAGGCCCTGCCCCTTGCGTCTCCCTGAGCGCAGAGACAGCGCGTTCAAAGTGGAGCACCGCTTCTTCAGGATCTCCCCGCTGCGTCGCACTTCGCCCCGCATTCAATGAAAACGAGATCGCTCGACCGTAGAGATCCGGACCTGCCCGAAAATAATGGTGGGCGATCAGGGCCTGACGAGGCTCAAGAACGGAGTCCGACAACGCCTCGTAGGCAGCCCCCAAGCGCGCGTGAAGCTCCCGACGCTTCGCGGGGGGGAGAATCTCATACAGACCCTCCGCGATGAGCATGTGGAGGAAGCGGTAGGTGCCCGGAAGCTTTGATTGCGTCTGAACCAGCCCCGCCGCCTCCGCTTCATCCAGGCTTAGAAGGACGGCTCCGCGCGACAAATCCGAGACGGAAAGAAGCAGCCCCAACGTAAAGTCTCGGCCGATCACAGCCGCGATCTCCAAGGTCCGCCGAGTCGTCGGCGAGCAGCTCGCGAGGAGGGTCAGGATCCCGTTTTGAAGCGGCGAGTCACGAACTCCAGAAAAAGAAGCCGACGCGGTCGGCGCCATCTGAATGCTCGACTGAACCTCGAGACTGAGCCCGAGAAGGAAAGGGTTCCCCCCCGAACGCTCTTCGAACTGATCGACTCGTTCGTCACTGGGCTCTTTGCCCGTTCTGCTCTCGACGAAGTCCTTGACTTCGTCGCGACTAAGGCTTCCGAGGGTCAGGAGTCCGTCCGCGCGAACTCGTTGCAGCTCTCCCAATGCGCGATCTCGATCCGGGCTCTGATGCACTTCGAACGGGCGATAGCTCCCCAGGAAGGCGATCGGCGCATCCGTGCACGCTCGAGAGACTCGGGTGAGCAGGCGAAGGCTCCCAAGATCTGAGGCGTGCAGGTCGTCGAAAATCAGCAGGATCGGCCCGAGTCGCGCGAGCTTATTCAAGAGCCGCTCCATCGACTCCGCCAGCTTGAAGGCCGCCTCGTCGTCGGAGGCGCTGAGCTCAAAACCTCTCACCCCTGCGGATCCCACGAGCACGACACTGGGGTCGATCAGCTGGAGGTCGCTCGCTGCCCGGCCGAGCAGCGACTGAACCGTCGCGAGTCCGAACTGCTCGATGACACCCCTCAGAATGGGGCGCCACATGTGGTAGGTCGGTCCCCCCTCTTGCTCGAACGACTTCCCCCAAAAAACTTCGAAGCCGGAATGACTCGCCACGTTCTGGAGTTCCCGAAGGAGCCGCGACTTCCCCAGGCCTGCCTGCCCCGCAAAGAGCAACTGCTGTCCACGGCCGGCTCGGGCTCGATCGAGCACACGACGACCGGCAGCCAGTGCTTCACTCCGCCCGATGAAAGCAGGATCGCTGCCTAGGAATTCGTCTCTCCCGACATCTCTCGATTGAGGGAGGACCTCGACCTCGGCTACGAAGCGATAGCCCTGGCCTCTCACCGTACGAAGCACCGCCTGCCGATCGCCGTCGTCGCCCACCGCTCGACGAACTTCTTTCAACAAACGCCGGAGAGAAGCCTCACTTACCGAGGTCCCTCGCCAGAGCGAGTCGAAGATTTCATCTTTTGAGACCACCCGTCCGGCATTGCGAACGAGAAGCACTAAGAGCAGAAAAGGCTTGGCTTGGATCGCCTGCGGCTCGTCCCCTCGCCGCAATTCGCCCGCGTCGACATCCAATTCGCACTGGTCGAATCGGTAGATCATTACTCAAGCCGCCGAAGACACGCCGTCGGGGAGAATTGAAAAATTCTGTCACGCGTTCCATTTGAAATCACGGACAAATCACGAAGGGCCAGTCGCATCCACCGCGGAACCAAGCGATTATGACCAAGAGTCATCAAGTCCGCCGTTGTGGAGACAAATGCTGTGTCGGGTCGCCCGAAGATTCTTTCCAAAACGAAAATTCTCGAGGCCGCCGTCCAGACGCTCAACGAGCGCATCACGTTCAACGCGGTCGCTCGTCGGCTCGATGTCACCGCGCAGTCCATCTATAGATACTATCCAAATACGGCGACATTACAGGCCGAAGTCGCTCGCCACTTCCTCGAACGCTTCGAATGGCGCGAGGCGCTGGATGGCTCCGGGGGGAGTCTTCGGACCGCGATCATTGCCTTCGGACACGGCTATCGCGGCTGGCTGATGGAGACCCGCTTCGATCCCCATTGGCTCGACCGGGAAAAAGTTCGCGGCACCATCTCCAATGAGGGCCTGATTCAGTTCCAAAAAGAGGTCACGGCCGAGTTCAAGCGACGCTCTGGGGACTGGGGCATTTCCGAGGAGGTGGCCGTGATCGCGGGCGGAGTCCTCTTCGATTTCCTCTACAACTCACAGTCCCTCGACTCTGTGCGCACGACCGATATGCCGACGGCCTCGGCAGGGCCCGACGCTGCATCGCCTGAGACGGACTTCTTTGAAATCAGCCTCGAGGCAATCGCTGACCGCGTGAGCCGGCCCCCAAGTGAAACGATGGGCCCGTCACGGGAAGCCGAATAGCAGGCTTGCCACTACGATCGGAGGTCAGTCTAGTCGACGCATGGAGAGTCCGGCGAGTCCAACGCCGAGTAGCAGCGCGGTACTCGGCTCCGGTGCGAACGGGCTCCCGTTGATCGCGCTTTTCTGACGGGAGGTGCATTCGGAGACGGGCCGCCCGAGGGTTGATCTACTGAGCAACCCTCTACTCTCCGGCCGTCCATAGTTCTTCCGCCCCGAGCAGGAAGGCCGGATAGGCCCGCGAACCCGGGCAGCAAGGCGGCTAGCGAGCCGCCTCGGCGCAGCATCGGACTAGACTTCCCCGATCATCTCGACGAGGTAGGATTCCCGGCCCGCTTCCGCAACGAGATGAAGCTGAGCCTCGTGCCAATCAATCGACTCTTCTTCCTCTCGAAGAATCTCTTCGAGAAGATCGCGGGTTCCGTTGTCCGCCTTCTCGCGAGCGACGGCGATTCCCGCGTTCAGACGCTCGCGGGCATCAACTTCGAGCGCGAGATCCAGCTGGTGCGTGACGAACACTTAGGTCAACGTTAGTTCCACGTTAGGTCAACACCAACTCGGGCTTAGATGCTACCAACTTGACCGCCTTCTCGAACGCACCGCCAAACCGTCCGCCCCCCAGCGCATCAGCGCTAGCTCACTCGCCCTCGACGTGAGCCGGAGTCTTATCACTCGCACGGACGGCAGGTCGGAGAGGAGCACCATCAGGAAAGGAGGCCGCAATCTCCTGCACCTGCTCGAGCGCGGCTTCCGCATCGTAAGGCTCGTTGAAGAGAATCCGACCTTCGCGCGTGAGAAGCAATAAATGAGACGCTTCAGGAGGCTCCCGCAACAGGATTTCGGTTCGGACGGGAGCACGGTCGGGGTAGACGAAGGGCGCAGTCCACGCGTGCTCTCGCAGGGTGGCGTGCACGAATTCGAGATCGCCGCGTTCGACGTTCTGCGGAATGAATATTGGAACGATCTGCGTCGCCCGAGAGAACTCGGCGAGGCGCTTTGCGAGCGCGCCGAACTCTTCCGCGCGTGGATCCGCGAAGACACAGAGCAGAACCGGCGCCATCTTGATCGGACGACTCGACTGCGGTCCGGGCGCGCTCGCCTCGGAACTCACCAGGATATTGCCGATTTGCAGCGTGAGGTTGCCCTCGTGCTTAAAGACTTCGCCGCGATACACCGCGTTGGCTCGCTCGACGATATCCGTCTGCGCGATCGAAAGGTCCGCACGCCCATAGCGCGCGAGGTCCATTCGCACCGTACCGTTCTGCTCGATCCGCACGAGCACGCCCTGCAGGACCTGAGGCCGATTCGGTGCGCCAGGCGGGGGCTGCCAATCGGCCGACACCTGGATGATGTTAGGCCAGTACTGCTCGTAATCGAATATATTCTCAGCCGTGATCTCGAACGTCGCCTGTCCGGGACTCACAGCCTTGTGAAGGCTCGTGATGCCAGGCGATTCCGAATTCGATGCTTCCAGTGGGCTTGCGCCCGACTCGTCCGGATTCTCGGAACAGCCCAGAATCGCCATCTGAATTACGAGGGCGAAGCTTACGGCAAGCGCGAACGAGCGGGTTCGAATCATGTTTGGGGACTCACTCCTGGAGGCTCGAAAGGGTTGGGCCCGTGCTCTTTCGAACACGGGCCCGGTTCTCCCTCGGATCTCGTTTGCGGAACCTATCCGACTAACGTCGCCGTCGCGGCAGGACCGTAAGGCCCAGCACACCCGCGATCAGCATGGCACCCATTCCCGGTTCGGGAACGGGCGTCATGCCGGCGATTGAGAACACGGTCCAGCCGTCGATCCACTTCGCCGCGGTCGGATCGAACGCGCCCCGGTACGGTGCTGCCACCGGGCCCGGGCTACCCGCCGAAGTCATCGGCGACTGGTCGAGCGGTCGCATGTCGAAGAGTCCCAGCGACGAGTCGAGCTTGCCCGCCACGCCGGTCGGCGTGAAGGAAAGGTCCTCGGCCACAAGGGCGAAGTTCGGATCATTGACGCCATCCTGACAGCCGATGTTGCCCGAACCGAAGTTCACGAGGGCATCTGTCTCGGGCACTCCCGAAGCGGCTGCAACATCGTCGCAGATCACGTCCGTGAAGGTGATCAACCCGGCCGCCGCGTTCTCAGGGGCCGTGAAGCCCGCGGCCGCGCCGCCTGAGCCGACGTCGATGCCCTGGCGATCGGAGGCCGGTCCTGCACCGTCCGACGTATTGTAGACGACGCCATTGAACGAGTCGCCGGCGTAGCCGTTGCGCACTTCCCATCCGTCGTTGTTGTTTGTGTGACCATTGTAGATGGTCGACATTACGCTGCCCGCGGACGTGAAGTTGTAGAAGTCCGCGTTCGAGAACGGCGTCGGCTTACCCGTTCCGTCCAAGCTAACGGAAGCGTCGTCACCATCGAACTCGGCGCCCTTGTCACCCGAGGCGACGCCGAAGTTGCCCGTCACATCATTGAAGAAGGGAAGCATCGAGGCCGTGAACTGGTTCGTCCCTGTGTAGCCCTGGTCGAGGTCGAGCTGGTCGTCGCCCGCAAACTGGACAAGCAAGTGGTCGCCGTTCACCGTGCCACCGAACCATTCGATGCCATCATCCTGATTGCAGTAGACCTCGATGTGGCTGAAGGTCGTCCCCGAACCGACACCCGCCAGCGTGACGCCGTTGAGTTCGTTACCAGCACCGATCTGGTCGCCCGCGTGGCGGACAGAGATGTACTGGACGCTGCCCGAGCTGTCTGCTTCCAGGCCCGCGACCGGATCAGAACCGTAGAGCGCATTGGCGACGGGGAACCCGGGAACCGTGAGGCCCTCGACGGTAGCCCGACCGAGGCCATTGCCCGTGTCGGCGAGATTGGTCGGCGCTTCGCCGAGAAGTACGAGTCCGCCCCAGAGGCTCACATTCGACTCACCGTCCGCGTTGAGCGGAGCGAGCGGCGCCGTCGCCGGCGTGTCATCCAGGAAGAGGTCGCCCGCTACCCAAGTGTCGAGGTAGATGTCGCCGGGGGTGGAGTTATCGGCAACGCCATCCTGGTCATTGTCGACTGCGGCGGTGGTGAAGATGATCGGGTTCACGGCCGTACCGTTCGCCAGGATCGTACCGTCTAGGGTCACGACGAGCGCACCCGGGGCCGTCGTTGGATCGCCCACGACCTGCAGACCAGTACGGGGCTGCCCACGCACGATCGTTCCCGCATCGATTGTCAGTGTTGCGTTATTATTCACGAAGATAACGCCGTCGAGAATGATCTCGCCCGACCAGATCGTGTTCGTCGAAACATCCGACGAAACGACCGTCTGCGCCTGTACGCCACTCGCCAAGACGAGCGCTAATACAAGGGTTGTCGCTAATGTTGCCAGCTTCCGAGTTTGCATCATATTCCTCTAGTCGATCACGTTGAATTGGATTTCCCGCTTCCTTCTCGTGAATCTCTGGTACACCCAGCGCAAGAATGAAGCAACGCTTGTCGGTTATTTGGGGGGAGGCGAGGTACCGGCTCCGTGCTCTTCCGACGAGAATCATCATCCACGACACACGTGACAGCAATTTCGCGTAAACATGACGATCGCGTGACCCACTAAATCGTCACTGAGCTTCACGCTTTCCCCTCAGAATCGACTCAAAACTCGTAGGCATAGTTGACTGCGAATGACCAATCTCGACCGAAGCGCCGCAAGCGCTCCGTATATTTTTGACTGGTCTGCTCCTGGTCATAGATCCGGCGTCGCGTCGTGTTGGTTAGGTTCTTCACGCTGGCTTTCACGGAGAGACCGCCCCAAATCCGCTGATTGGCGACGAGGTCGAGCTGGTAGAAGGAATCGAGATAGCGGTCCAGGAACTGGCGCTCGGGGAAACGCGAATTCGGGCCCAGACTGGTCGTCCCGGCTGCATCCAGAATGTCGCTGATTGCGAAGAAGGCGAGCGTAACCGTCGTTCCCCACTCGGGGTGGTCGAAGCTCACGTCTGCATTCGCGATCCACTTGGGCTGACCGAACAGCCGTCGCTCTGGCTCGAGCCCGGTGTAAACCTGCGGCTGGCCTGGCGTAGGTAGGAACGCCTCCCTCGCGCGAGTCAGTTCGAAGGGACTCCGTTTCACCTTGGCGTCGAAATATGAAAAGTTGCCGCCAAACGAAAAATATTCGAAGAAGTCGATCCCGGGGAAGTCCAGACCGAGAACCCGTAGAAAGTCGATCGTTTTACGCGCCTCAACCTCGATTCCCCAGATCCGCGCGGTTGACGGGTTATTGAAGAAGGTCCTGAAGAGAGCCTCGCTTCCTCCCTCCTGATTGTTGGGATCGCGAACGACGATGCTCTCGATAGGATCGTCTATGGTCTTGTAGAAGGCGCTGAACGCAACCAGGTCGCCGACGTCACCGAATACGTACTCTGCTCGAAAGTCATAGCTGAGAACGTCCGACAGCTGCAGGAGCGGATTTCCGACGACTTGATCGCCTGAGCCTGTGTCGACCGATGCGTAGTATCCGAGTTCCCTAAAAGATGGACGAGCCACCGTTTCCGAATACGCCAACCGGAGCGTCACTCCCTCAATCGGTCGATAGGCGAGATTGACTGACGGAAGCACTTTTAGCTCATCGATCTCACCGCGGGCCGCTTGAAGGATCTGCTCCGGCGTGAGCAGGTCAACGAAACCGGTGGCGGGATTGATCTGTGGATTGAGACCGAGAACCTGGTCGTTGAATGGAGCCTGCTCCGCGCTGGCGATGATCGCCTCTCCGCCCGCAGAGAGCGGATTCGGATTGTCTCGACGATCAAAGAAGAGATAGGCCGTCGGGAAAGCGCCGGGGCGCCCCAACACCTGCTGCCCGGTCAACGGATTGTTCTCGGAGAGGAAGTCGATCTTCTCCAGACGAAGCCCGCCTAGCAGATCGAGGTCATCCCACAGCGTCGCCTTGAAACTCAAGTAGCCGGAAGCGACCTCACGCCGCGAGCGATTGCTTCCTAGACGATTGCCCGTCGAGAAATCAATCGACGAGATCAGACCACTCCCGAGACCTTGGAGCGTAGAGTCCGAAACGACGAACTCGCCCGCGGCCGAACCCGCGGGCGTCGCGTTCTCGACGAATCGTGCTTCGACGCTGCGGCGCGACTTCTCCCACCATACGCCCGCACGTAGGTTCGCTGTGACGAAATCAAAGGGCTCGAAGGACTGGTCAAGATCGAGCCGACCAAACCATTGGACCTCGTCGATATTGATGTCGCTGATCCTGATCCCTTGAGAGCGACCGGATGCGAAGAATCGTCCGGGGCCGAGCGCATCTACGGTCACAGGAAAGACGGTGGGCGCTGGCCGCCGGCTTACGCCAGCCGGGCAATTATTCGAGGGCTCCCATCCGCAGGCCTCATAGAAATAACGAGTCCCCCGCGTCGTGTCAGACTGTCCGGTCGTCGCGTGATTCGCGATCCATGAGACCTCAAGGCCGGAGAGCAAATCGAACTCATGCTCGCCATTGATCTGATAGACCTGAAGCTCTCGCTCGCGTAGCTGGGAGATCGTGTTCCCGAAGCTCGCGAACCAAAGGGCACCCAGCGCAGGCGACTCGGAGACTTCCTGGCGAAGCCTCGACTCCTGGCCAGCGAGCGCGCTACCCCGAGTGGCCACTGGATTCCGAGCCGTTGCGTTCGTGCCCTCGAGTTCGATCAATCCATCGAAGAGATCATCCTCGTCATTCGTGATCTGGATGAGCTGGGAGTAGTCGAATCCCGGGAAATAGCCGTTCTCTCGAAGCCGAACGGTCTCGTCGTTCTTCTTGGTGTAGAAGGCAGTGAAGTCGATCGTGTGCTTCTCCTCGTCATCAAGGTCGAAGCCGAATCCTGCCATCACCGTCCACTGCTCCTGACGCTCGCTCTGCAGCTCCTGAAAGCGCCCGTCACTCAGACTCAGACGCCCCTCTGCCAGATCGCTCGGCACTTGCGGGACGCGCAATCCTCCCCGATTGCCCAATAGAAACCGGGGCTCCAGCGACTCCTGAAAGCCGTCGAAAGATCGGTAGTCGACCTCGCGGTTGACGACGCCGCGGAAACGGATCTCCCGCTCGATCAAAGGCGCTTCGAAGCGCCCCCCAAACGAGACCCCCGTGTCCGTCTCTACAATGTCCGTCGGGTTCGCTTCATCGCCGACAGGCGAATGCGGATTAAATTCGAGGAAGCGATCGAGCGCCCCCTCTTCGAAGCCAGCGCCGAGACTGACCTTGAACTCGAACTCATCGGGGTAGTCCAAGGTGAGGATGTCGATCGACCCTGCGGCCGAGTTGCTCGGCGAACTCGCATCGAACGTCTTGGCAACGACCAGATTCGTGACCACGTCCGATGAAAAGAGGTCCAGCTGAACCGACTGACGATCCGGGTCGGGGCTCGGAATCGGAGCGCCGTTAAAGAGTGTGCTCGTGTAGCGATCTTCGAGACCCCGTACCACGGCAAACTGACCTTCGACGATATTCACCCCGGCGACGCGTTTCAGAGCATCGGCGACATCGCTCGCTGCAAACTTCGACAGATCTTCCGCCGACAACAGATTGAGCGACTGATCGGAGTCGAGGCGAAGCTCGAGACTGCTCATTAGGTCGCCCGCGAGATCCGCCTCGACGACGAAAGCATCCAGTGCAAGAACATCGCCCCCCGTCGTCATTTGCTGCGGCGGCATCGGAAAGTCGGCGGTGTTGTCCTGATTGGCGAGTACTTCAAAGTTCGTAACCGACGAAGCCCGATAGCCAGACTTCACGAAGCTCAGCACGTAGAAGCCTGCCGGGATTGCATCGAACTCGTAATCGCCGTCCGGGCCACTCGACGCGATCTCTTGGCGCGACTCACTTCCATCCCCCACTTCGGGGAACACGAGGATCACCGTCGCGTTTTCGAGCGGCAGTCCGTTCTCGCCGTCGAAGACCCGACCCGAGATCGTGCCGGTCACCTGAGCTTGCGCCAACGCAGGCGCGATGGTGACGATCAGCAGCAAAATCAAGCTGAACGACCAAGAAAGCCGCGGGGGAGAAAGTACCGTTCGAGGAGCGGGGCTTTGCATTCGACACAGCGCGCCCGGCGAATAGTCGAGCGTTCGAGCTTCCAGAGAGGGGGGCATAAGTCCTTGGATTTCCGCGACGCTCGCTAGCGGCGCTTGGCTTCTTCAATGCGCGCCAGGAATTGTTCGACGCGGGGTTCGCGCTTGATCTGCAATGCCTGCTGCAAGCTCTTCGCAGCCTTTTCGTAGTCCCGCTCGCCGACGTGGAACTGAGCTTGTTCGACGAGCGCCTGATACTCGAAGTGCTCAAGATTCGCGGCCCTTTCGAGCAGCAGCAGAGCCTTCTCTTTGTTGCCGACTCCCTGGTTGTATTTCGCAAGTTCAAGCAGCGCGTCACCCCGGGTCCCGTCTCGACGGACGATCTCCTCGAGAAGTTTTGCGGCCTCCTTCGGTTCGCCCCGGGCGCGCTTGAGCTTCGCCGTCAGCGTCAGGAGTTCGAGTTTCTGATCGGACCCGAGCCCCTTTGAGTAGTACCGATCGATGGACGCAAGAACGTCCGAAGCATCTCCGGTCGCCTGCGAGCGAAGCAGGAGCTCAGCCGCACGAAAAGCCGCCTTGTAGTGCTTGCGGTCCTCGTCGGTCTCGATCACTTCGAGGTACGCCTCCTTGGCGAGGTCGGTGATCCCCTCGTTCATGTAGATATCGCCTAGCAGGATGAGGCTCGACGTATCCGCCTTGCCCAACATACGGACCGCTTCGAGGTTGACTGCGGCCGCACGAGGCTGGTCGAGTCCCAGGTAGGCGTTCGCCTGTAGCTTCCAAGCGTTTGCATCGTCTGGGTACCGCTCGAGATAACCCGCAAAGAGCGCAGCCGCTTCGTCGTTGCGATTCTCCGCGAGCAACGCCCGAGCCAAACCGAGCTGCCAATCCTTGGTTGCGGGCTGCAGCATCACGGCGCTTCGATAGGCCGCTTCCGCCGCAAGGAAATTCTCTTTATTGATGTAGGCGTAGCCGAGAAGCCCGTAGCTTCTACCGTCGCGATCGCCGAGTTCGATCGCCTTGGTCAAGTTCTCGATTGCGCCGGAGTAGTTCTCCTGCTGCACCATCAGAAGCCCGAGATTCTTCCTAGCTCGCCGAAAGTCGGGAAACTTCGATAGCGCTTGCTGGTAGCTCGCGGTCGCTTTCGGGAGCTGGCCATTCTGAAAGTGGAGGTTCGCCAGAATGAAATCGATCGCCGCGCTCGTTTCTCCCGTCGTCCGCTGCTCGAGCATCGCGGCCGCAGCCCGCGGATTGACGTTCATCAGATCGATGACCTCGCGAAGGACTTCGAGTTCGGATGGCTTGATCTCGGGCTCCGCCCCAGAAAGGAATCCGTAGCTGCCGAGGAAACTCTTCTGCCATTCCGGGTCACGGACGATCGAAGATCCGGACCATGGCTTGAACTGCCCCAGAGCCGGGCCAGCCGCGATGACACCGACTAGGCAAACCAAGCCAACCACGGTCGCCGTCTGCTTAATAAACGATTGATGGAAAAGAGATGATTTCATGATGAGGAGTTCCTTAAGAACGCACGGAAGATCACGAGGTCTCCCGGTGAAGTTCTCAAATGGGGCGATATGGCACGTCTAGCTGCCGATTCGAATCGGGACGGGAAGCTGAGCCCGAGCGCGAACGGGGTTCCCATTCTGAGTCGGGGGCGTGAAGCGCCACCTCTTGACGACTTTCGCGACGAATTTTTCGTGGGCGTTTGGAACGCTCGACGATTCGACATCTACATCGAGCACCTCTCCCGTCTCACTGAGTTTCAGAAGCAGGACGACCCGACCGCTGACCTTCTTTTTCTTGAGTCTCCGAGGAAAATCCATCTTCGAACCCGGAAGGGGCTTTGGCATCTGATCCAGATCCGAGAAATCCACGAAGTCCGTCGTCCCGAGCGCACTCGCTCCAGTCGCAATCGTGGGCATCGCGAAATCGCCGACGATCGAGCCCCCGGTCCCCGGATTCAAGGCGAGATCGAGCTGCGAGAGTGAAAGCTGCGGCGGCTCCACCTCGAGTTCCGGTGGCGGTTCATCTTGCTCAGGCGGAGGGGGGAGTTCTTCTTCGATCTCTTCGATCTCGGGTGCCAGATAGGCCACCACCTCCTCCGTCAGATCCGACTTCGGAGGCTCGAACTCGCCGATCATCTGGGCGAGTGCCATCGCGAGGAAGAGCACGAAAACAAACACGCCGCCCAGTAAGAGGCTCATCGGCAATTCGCTGCGAGGCGTCGGCGGCTTGAACGTCGGGGTCGGCATAGAGACTCAGTCGTTTCTCGTCGAGACGCTGATCTTCTTCGCGCCCGCGTTCTTGATCTCGCTCCACACGTCCGAGAAGACGCCGTGGTCCGCGTTCGCGTCCGCCTGAATGATCACTGGAAGTTCGTCCCGGCTGAGAAGCTGTCGAACCCGGGCTCCGACGCCTCCGATTCCGAGTTCTTTGCCGCCGTAGACAATGCGATTTTCCGCCGTGATGGCGACGATGATGCTGTTCTTCTCGAGCTTCGTGTCCACGGTCGCGTCGGGCTTAAAAATGTCGACGCCGGGTTCTTCGATAAAGACCGTCGTCACAATGAAGAAGATCAGGAGAATGAAGATGCAATCGATCATCGGAGACAGATTGATCTCGGTCGTCGCATCGGGCTCAGTACTCAGGGTTCGACGCGGCATCGTCAGTTGACCGTGCTAAAGCTGAGCGCCTGTGCGCCACCGCGCTTAGCGGCATCCCAGACAGCCACAAAGACCGAGTGCTTTGACTTTTGGTGTGCGCGAATCACGACCGGCGTATCGGGATCGAAGGCGCCCGCTTTGACCCGCCCGGCTACATCCGCGATGTTCACTTCCGTTCCGTCCACGAAGACCTTGTTCTGGGCGTTGATCTCAAGCACGACCTTCAGCTTATCCTCCATCGCCGAGGCCGCTGACGCGTCTGGCTTGTTGACCCTAACGCCCTGCTCTTCCACAAATACCGTCGTCACGATGAAGAAAATCAGCAGAATGAAGATACAGTCGATCATCGGAGACAGATTGATCTCCGTCTCCTCATCTTCCGAAAGCACACTTCGTCTGGGCATTTCCTGACTCCTGCCGCCTAACACGGTGCGCATCCGACCGTCCATCGAGGCGTCGATTTGCTGGGTCGCCTATTCGACGGGCTCTAGTGCAGACTCAGACCTTCGGTCGAATTTCATGAAGCTCAGCGTCAGACATTCGATCCGTGCGATCTGCGCTTCGAGGCGCTGCCGCTTGCGCTGGATGAGCATCACCATGAAGAGCCCAGGCAAAGCAATCGTGAGGCCGGCCTGCGTCGTCACGAGTGCCGCGGAAATTCCCGAGGCGACGACACCCGCAGTCTCTGCACCGCCACTGGTCGAGATTCCCAGGAAGGTTTGGAGCATCCCAAGCACCGTCCCGAGCAGCCCCATGAGTGGAGCAGCCGCCACGACCGTCCCGACGAACACAGTGCGTCGGTCAATCAGTGGGACGAGCGACCGACGCACCTCGTCGAATCGGTTGCGGACCTGCTCGCCCGAGGAGAC
>DGPZ01000175.1 GCA_002390675.1 Deltaproteobacteria bacterium UBA4427 | reverse complement strand
CGAGTCGCCTTGCCCTCCTGAACGTACGAAACCGAGACGGATCGATCCGCGCCGTCTTTCGGAGCGTCGTTGACGACGTTCAGGACCGTGCTGTTCAGGCGAAGGCGTACGTTCTGGTCGGTGTTGTGGTCGGCGCGGTCGAGCTGGCTGTAGTCGAAACGTGCGTCGATCAGATCTTCGATGGTGTCTCCGGGCGCTACCTCGGGGATCATACGGCGCACGAGCTGACGCACGAAGGAAGCGTTTCCGTCCGGCATGAAGATGAAGTCGACGCCCTCCATGAAGAAGCCGCTGGACTTCAAGGCTTCAAGGGCTTCCGGACCCAGAAGGCCCAGGCCGGGCATTCCCGACTTGATCGCTTCAAGAATGGAGATGGAGTCGGTGCCGATGCAATACGTGACGCGCAGGTAGGGGTCGAAGAGCCGGGTCGTCCGCTTGCTCAGGCCGCCGTATTCGGTCGCGAACGCCCGGTAGCTGATGCTCTTCATCGTGTGCAGAATGTCGCCGTCGGGGAGCGGCTTCTTCAGTTCGGCGCTGCCGTCGACGAAACCGATCAGCGCCTCCTTTTCGCGCTCGGACAAGGGGAGGGCACCGATCAACTCCTTGTAATTGCCCGCGCCTTGCCACGCAGGCAGCCAATGGCCAGCCACGACAGAGTCGGCTCCGTAGTGCTCGCGGTCGTTGAATATGGCCATGGGCGCCTCCATAGACGCCTGGAAGCCACGCGGGGTTTGCGCTGCCCGCAGCTTGTCTAGGTCGAAGCCCAGGTCGGCGACGAGGCCCTTCGCCTCCGGCGAGTACTTCCCAGGATCCTCGAAATTGCCGCTGCCGCCCCCGCCGAGCAGCATCGTGCCGTTGTGGTCGAACTCGTTGCGCCTAGCATGCCCACCGAAGTCGTCGTGGTTGTCGAGCAGCAGGATCTTCTTGTCCTTGCCGGCCTGCTGTTGATAGAAGTACGCGGCCGAGAGTCCGCTGATCCCCGTTCCGACGACGACCAGGTCGTACTCTTCGTCGAGGTCGGCGTAGTGGGCTGGGCTCTTTCCATCCCAGGCCAGCGCGTGGGCCACTTCATAGGCGCCGTCGTGGTTGCCACGGAGTCCCGTGCGAGCCGGCGGATAGTCGTTAGCGCCCGCTGGAGAGGAGCCGGTGTCGGTGGTCGCTGCGGCCCACAACGCTCGGGGGTCGATGAACGCAGCACCCGCGGTCGCGACGGAAACACCATTGATGAAATCTCTCCGCGTGATCTTCTTATTCATTGTCTCTCCCTTAGGCGGCTTCGCCGACTAGCACTCAGTGCGACCCGATCATTTCCGTGTCGACCACGACCAGCTCGCGATAGGGCTCCGGCATCTCCCAATATCCGACGTAGCCCTTCGGTAGGACCAAGGAGTCTCCCTCTTCGAACTCGAAGCTCCGTCCGTCGTCGAGCGTGAGAATCAGGCGACCCTTGAGAATCTGGACGAACTCGTCATAGGGAAGCCCATCGATGCGAACCTTCCCGGGGCCCGCCTCGATGACCTCGACAAGGATTTTGCCCAGATGAAAGGTGTGGCTGCTGCTCGGGCTTCGTTCTTCGTCGGCCTCGACGTACTCGTTATATTGCGACGCGTCTTCCAGTACGAGGCCCTTGCCTTCGAGGAAGGACGTTTCGAGTGCGATCGGGACGATTACGCTCGCTGCGCGTGCCGCTGGCATCGCTTCTGCAGCGCCGGGGTCCCCGTCGGTCGCACAAGCGGACAGTAGGGTCGATGCGATGAGTAGAGTCAGAAACGGAACCTTGGCGTACATGATCATCCTCTTCGTGATGGTCTACGCGATCTCACCCAAGGCGCGGAACGCGGCATCGATCGCGGCGTGTACGCAGCCTTAGGCTTCCGAATCGCTATGGCGGGTGGGTGTGACGGCCGAGCCTTACATAGTCAACTTAGCTATAGGTTTAAATCATCCACAAATGATGGTCAATGACGAAGGGAGCACCGACATGGCTCAACCTCTCGATGGTATACGCGTTCTCGAGGTCGCGGCCTGGACCTTCGTGCCCGCGGCCGGGGCGATCCTCGCGGATCTGGGCGCGGACGTGATCAAGGTCGAACCGCCCAACGGCGATCCCCAGCGCGGCCTCACGAACATGCTGAACTTCGAGTCGGCTGGACCGAATCCCTTCAACGAGATTCCGAATCGGGGCAAGCGCAGCATCACGCTCGACCTGAAGAACGACGCCGGGCGCGAAGCGCTGCTCGAGATCGCGAAAGAGTCGGATGTCTTCCTGACGAGCTATCTGCCCGAGCTTCGCGAACGACTTCGAGTCGACGTCGAAGACATTAAGGCCGCGAACCCGAAGATCATCTACGTCCGCGGAACGGGGTGGGGGAGCCAGGGGCCCATGCGCAACACGGGCGGATATGACCTCGCGGCGGGATGGGCGACATCGGGCTTCGCGGATCATCTCATGCGCGACGAGGATGGCCCAGCCCCCCAACCTTCGGCGTTCTACGACCTCCAGGGCGGCAACACGATCGCGGGGGCGATCGCGATGGCGCTCCTCCAACGAGAGCGGACCGGGAAGACGCCGGTCGTCGACGTGTCCCTCATGAACGTCGGGCTCTGGACGATGGCGCCCTCGATCGTGAGCGCGCCCTATCTCGACGAGCCCAACACGATCAACCGGAAGTCGCCGGGTAATCCGATCACCAACTGGTACGAGACGAAAGACGAGCGCTGGATCTATCTCGTGCTGCTGCAAGGGGATCGGTTCTGGCCCGAAGTCTGCCACGTGATCGGGCGCGACGACCTCGTCGACGATCCGCGCTTCAAGGACGGGGCCGACCGCTACGAAAATAGGGAGGAGTGCGTGAGGGAACTGGACGCGACCTTTGCCAAACGAACGCTCGATGAGTGGAAGACGATCCTGCAGGACCTAACAGGCGTCTGGGCGCCTGCGATCACCGTCAAGGAAGTCCACGATCATCCGCAAGTCGATCCGAATGGTTTCCTGCCGACCGTGACGGGACTCGACGGGGTCGACTTTCGATTGGTGTCTCCACCGATGCATTTCGACGAGGAGCCGACGCGACCGGCGGGCCCCGCACCGGAGCTCGGACAGGACACCGAGGCGATCCTGATGGACGTCGGGCTCGACTGGGATGCGGTGACGTCTTTGCGCGAGCGGGGCGGGTTAGGCTGAAACGATTCTGTCGCGGCTGGAGGAGCTTGATTCGGCGCCCGTGTCGGCGGGGATTGCCGATAGCGGCCGCGCGCGCCGCTGGTCTAGGCTTGCGCCGCGTCTAAAACCACCGGGGTGAACATGAGCACGGAAGAGACGGCCGCGAATGGCCTCGTCAAATTGCTGAACAGGATCTTCCGCGTCGTGGCGGGTTTCTGCTTCGACTTTCGATGGTTCGTCCTCGGAAGCTCCCTCGTCTTCGGAGGCCTCGCTGGATACGTTGCGACCGGGATCGGGAGCGATGCCAGCTACGAGAACCTCTTCTATCCGGGCGACACGACCTACCAGTCCTACGAGCAATACCGCGAGGATTTCGGGTCCGATGAAATCGCGTACATCGGGTACGAAGTGGCGGGGCGCAAGCACGGTCCCTGGAACGTCGTGGCAATGGAACGGTTGGTCCAGCTCACCGAAGCGCTCGAAGACGAGGTCCCCTTCCTTTACGAGGTGACGACCCTCGCCAACGCCGAACTCACCGTCGGGTACGACGATGGGATCGAGATCACGAAGATTGCGGACGAGTGGCCCCTCACGCAGGAGGAACTCCTCGAGCTCCGCACCGCTTACCTTAAGAAGCCGATGCTTGTCGGCGGGATCATCGACGAAGACGCCGACTTCGGCGCGATCATTGTCGAGATGGATCGCTCGAGTACGGATCCGCCCGAAGAGATCGTGGCGCCCCCCGAACAACAGCCCTTCCCGGACGATCCAACCCATCTCGAAAATCTCTACCCACAGGTCACAGACGCGAAGATCCGCGAGATCCTCGAACGTCCTGAATACGAGGACTACGAATTCTGGATCTCGGCCGACGTCCCGTTGAACGCGTACTTCAACCGCGTCCTCTTCGCCGAGCCGATGGTCTTGCTGCTGATCGCCGTCGGTGTAATCGCGGCGATTCTGGCGCTCACCTTCCGTTCGATGCTCGCCGTCGTCTCGCCGATCGCCGTTGTCCTGCTCGGTGTCGTCTCCACGGTCGCGATCATGGCCCTGCTCGGATGGGATATCTCGATGGGCTTCAGCGGGACCCCTACGCTGCTCACGGCGATCGGCGTGGCCCACTGTGTCCACGTCTTGTCCGAATTTAAATCGCGCATCGCCGAAGGCGCCGATCAGCGGACTGCGCTCGTCGATACGATGGGCCTCGTCGGGATGCCGTGTCTGCTGACGAGCATCACGACCGCGGTTGGTTTCGCGTCGATGAGCTTCGTGCCGATCAAGAGCCTCGCTCAGGGCGGGATCATCGATGCGATCGGTGTTCTCCTGACGTTTCTGCTGTCGATGACATTGTTGATGTCGATCCTGTCAATCGATTGGTTGCATCTCTTCCGCCGTCGGGACGCGGCGCCGGCTCTGGCAGCGAATAGCGCAGGGGCGAAGGGCGGAGACTGGATTAAGTCGATTCTCGACGCGGTGGCGTCCGTCAACATCGCCCACACGCATCGGCTGCTGGGCGCCTTCGTCGTCTTCCTCGCCTTCTGCTCGTTCGGCGCGACACGGATCGAGGTCGACTCAAACTACCTGAAGGATTTCTGGCCTTCGTCGGAGTTCTACCAGAGCACGGTCAAGGTGGATACCGAGATGGGGGGGACGATGAACATCGTCTACCTCTTCGATGCCGGCGAGGACGACGGGATCAAGGAGCCGGCGGTGCTCCGCGAGATTGATCGTCTCCAACAGCTCGCGAACGAGGAAGACTGGCTCGTCACCAAAACCTACTCGATCGTCGACATCGTGAAGGACCTGAACCAGTCCTTCCATGGCGACGACCCCGCCTACTACGTGATCCCGGAGACCCGCGAGGAAGTGGCACAGTACCTCCTCCTCTACGAGAGCTCGGGCGGAGAAGAGGCCGAGGAGTATGTGACCTCGGACTACCGGCGCGCGAATCTCGAGCTGCGACTCAAGATGGATCGCACGGCCAACATGCAGCGGCTGATCGCGGGCCTAGACGAAGCCACGTCGAATCCGCCCTTCGAGGAGACGGAGGTCTCGTTGACT